>CAYVJJ010000335.1:0-3384 GCA_964451655.1 uncultured Mycobacteriaceae bacterium
GCTGGTTGAACTGCTCGTTCGACAGGAACTGCTGCTCCGGCCGGGCCAGCTCGCCACGCATCAGCAGCGCCATGAGGCCGCCGACCATGAAGAAGGAGAACGACGTGACCATGTAGAGGATGCCGATCGTCTTGTGATCGGTCGTGGTCACCATCTTGTAGATGAAGGAGCCCTTCAACCCCTTGCTCGGCGGATACGGCCGAGTAAGGGTTGGCTTAGGCGCTACGGCGGTCAACTGCTCCTCCTGACTATGCATCCCGGGCGCGGCAGTGGATGCCCGGGGAACGTCAAACGGCTTGCGCTTGCACTGATCCTAGACCCTAGTGCACCCCTTCCTCGACCGGGTCCTACAGATTGTCGTAACGCCCCTCGTCGGTGCAGGTGACACATCCTGCGGGCGCCCGGGGAAAACCCCTGCAACGGGCGCGCGGCGGCATGGCAGGACCACCCGCCCGGCCGCGCCCGGACGGTGCGGCGAATGCCCGGTGTTACTGTCGGTCCTCATGATCGCCGCCCTGCGCCCCCGTCCCCGTCGCCGCGTCCGCGCCGGCGGCCGGGCCGTGCGCCCACCGTTGCGGCGGGCCGCAGCGGTGCTGTCCTTCGCGGCGCTCGGACTCTCGGCGTGCGCGAGCGTCCCCTCCGAACCGGTGGGCGACGACGGCGTCCCGCGCAGCACCACACGGATCGCGGGCGCCCCCGTGCTCGGAGTGGAGGAGGACCCCGTCGCGGTCTGCGGGCCGCAGGCCCCGTTGGACCCGGACGCGTCCCCCGCCGTGGACGCCCGCCGGATCGTCGCTGTCGGCTCGGCGGCACTCGACACCCTGTGCGCCCTGGGGCTCCAGAACCGCGTCGTCGCCACGGCCCCGGCCGCCGGGGCGGCTCCGCTCCGCTACCTCGGACCGTGGGTGCAGCGCCCCACCGACGCGGGCACGGCCGCCGCGCCCGATGCCGCCGCGATCCGTGCTGCCGCTCCCGATCTGGTGTTGATCGACGAGAGCGCCGACGCCGGGGCGTTCGGGGGCACCACCGCGCGCACCGTCACGGTGCCGACGGCGGGCCCGTGGCCGACGACGGTCCGCACGGTCGCCGACGCCGTCGGCCGCGGCGGCGCTGCGCAGGCGATGATCTCCGCGTTCACCGGCACCGCGGCCACCACGGGCCACGATATCGCCGCATCGCAGACCCAGGCGTCCGTCGCGCGCTTCACCGCGGACGGGACGCAGATCCAGGGGGCGGGCTCCTTCGCCGGGCAGGTCCTCGCACAGATCGGGGTCCCACGTCCGCCCGCCCAGCGGTTCGCCTCCCCCTCGGTGCGCACGGTCGACGAGGACGACCTGGCACCGATCGAGGGCGACGTGCTCTTCCTCTCCTACGCCGGCAAGGACAGCGGCGACGCCGACGCCGGCGGCGACACGGCGGCGGTACGCCACGGGCGCGAGGTGATGGGCTCCGGTGCCTGGACCGCGCTCGCGGTGGCGAAGGACCGCACTTTCACCGTGGACGACGGTGTCTGGGCCCGCGGCCGGGGGCTGGTGGCCGCCCGGCAGATCCTCGACGACGTCCGCGGCTCGCTCAACGCCTACGGCTGAACTGCGGGTGCGTGACCGCAGACGCCGGACAGCGTCGGACGCCCGTTCCGCGTCGGAGATCACAGCGGAATTATTAGGGCTGGCTTACCTCATGATGTTCTTCAATGTCATGATGCTGCCATGGTGTTCACAGCACAGGATTCCGTTTTCCCCGCCGCCGCGCCGCGAAGGACCCGCCGCGGTGCGCGCAGGGCCGCCGTCGCGGTCACCGGGCTCGCCGTGGCCCTCGCTCCCGCGCTCGTCCCCGCCGCCGCGGGCGCGCAGCCTGCCGCCCCGGCACCGTCCGCCTCGGTCGCCCCGCCGCAGCAGGACCGCCCGGCCGAGCGGCCGAGCCTGGAGGTGTTCGCTGCCGACGGCACCACCCCACTGGGCGATACTCCGGTGCAGTCGGGCGACACGATCGTGGTCAAGGGCCACGGCTTCGACCCGCACGCCAACACCCGGGGAATGCCGCTGCCGGTGCTGCCGGGCACACCCCACGGCGTCTTCGTCGCGTTCGGTGCGTTCGCGCCGCAGTGGCGGCCCTCCCAGGGCGCGCCGTCGGAATCCCGCGACGGGCAGGACCGTTCCGCGACGGCGTGGGTGATGACCGATGATGCGCTGCACGCCGTCCCCGACGTCCCGTTCGACCTGCGCCGCACCATCCGCCAACAGTGGGTGCCGATGAATGACGACGGCTCGTTCACCGCGCGCATCACCGTCGTTCCGCCGGAGAACGCCCCCGAGGACTCCCGCTTCGGCGTCTACAGCTATGCGGCCGCGGGCGCCGTGAACCCCGCCGAGGAGATCTTCGTCCCCGTGCGGTTCGACCCGGAGCCGGGGCCGAACACTCCGACGGCGCCGCCGCAGGACCTCGTGTGGGGCTTCGCGCCGGGCTTCGACGACGTGGTCACGGGATCCCTGCAGGGTGCGGCCGGCGGTGCGGACGGCGCATCGGTCCGCGACGACGGCCGCTGGACGTTCCGCAGCGCGGGCGAGGACATCGACTCCGCCACCGGGATGGGCACCGTCCGCTATGAGGGCACCGTCGTGCTGTCCACGAAGTTCCACCTGCTCGAGATCGCGGTCTCGGATCCGTGGATCGAGTTCACCCCGGAAGGCACCTGGCTGTCCGCGAAGACCTCGACCGGAGCGATGGTCGGGACCGACTCGATGCGCCGCACACGCCTGGCCCGTCTCGACCTCCCCGCCGACGCCGAGCGCCACTCCGGGCAGGGTGTCACCGGCACGTTCACCCTGCCGTTGGGCCAGCCGGACGTGCTGCTCCCCTACTCGGGGCAGCCGATCGCGCCGCTGGACTTCACCTACTGATCCGCTGCCGGCCGGAGAGGCCGACCTCCGGACCGGAGGGACCGCGGCCCTCCCCCGCCACCTCAGGAATCGAGGGGCTCGAGCGGGTGGAGGGCCGGGGCGCCGTCGAGGTGCGCACGCAGCGCGGACGCGGCGAACTTGAGGTTGAGCCCTCGCATGTGGGCGTCCAACGCGTCGCCGTCGTCCCAGGTCTCCAACGTCACGAACGTGCCGGGGGCTGCGGCGGACCCGAACACCTCGTAGGCGGAGCACCCAGGCTCTGCGCGGCTCCTGCCGGCCAGCTCGGCGAGGATCCGGCGCACCTCGTCCTCCGAACCCTCCTTGGCCGTCATCGTGGCGACCACTTTCACTTCGGCCATGCGGTGCTCCTGTCCTGCGGTCCGGCCGACGGTGCCGCCGGCACGGCATGTGTGCCGACCGTGCCGGTCTTCAGAAGTCCCAGTCCTCGTCCTCGGTGTTCACGGCCTTGCCGATGACGTAGCTC
>CAYVJJ010000336.1:0-3383 GCA_964451655.1 uncultured Mycobacteriaceae bacterium
CCACGCCCTCGTCCACCAGGTGCACCGTCGAGCCGGTGACCTTGGCCCCGTAGGCGAGCGCATCACGCACAGCATGCGCCCCGGGGAACGACGGCAGCAGCGCCGGATGGGTGTTGATGATGCGGCCGTCGAAACGGTCGAGGAACCGCGGGCCCAGGATCTTCATGAACCCCGCGGAGACCACGTAGTCCGGGCGATGCCCGCCCACCGCGTCCGCGAGCGCCGCGTCCCACCGGGCCCGGTCGGGGTATCCGCTCAACGGCACCGCCTGCACCGCGGCTCCCCCGTCGGCGGCCCGGGTCAGGGCCGGGCACTCCCGGTCGGAGAGCACCGCCACCACGCGGGCGGGGTACGCCGGGTCCGCGGCGGCGTCGAGGAGCGCCTGCAGAAGGGTTCCGGATCCGGAGGCCAGCACCACGAGGCGGGTGCGCTCCGGTGCCGGGTCAGCGGGCGTGTTCAGGACTCGACTCCCACGGGATCGTTGCGATGTCAGGCCGGTGCCCCGCGCCCCGACGGCGTCGGTGTCGCAGCGGCGGCCACGGCAGGTCAGGTCCGCGCACGGGTGCGCCCGCGGAACGCACCCAGGATAATCCCCCGGCGCGGCGGCGCCGCGCCCAGGTCACCACCGGTGCGGGCCGCGTGTCACCGCGGGGCGTCCCCGCCGCTGCCGCCGCCCTCACCGGACACGGCGTCACCGGGCACGTCCTCGAGGACAGCACCCTCTTCGACACCGTCCTCCTCGACGGTCCCCTGCTCGACGGCCCCCTGCCCGACGGCGCTGTCACCGGCGGCGTCCTCACCGGCGGCGCTGTCACCGGCGCCGTCATCGGCCTCCTCCGCCGCAGATCCCCCGCGGCGCCAGGGAACGCGCACCGGCAGGCCTCCTCCTCCCCCCATCGGCATCCGCCCGCGCGCGAGCGCCACCACCAGGCCCGCGGCCGCGTTCCAGCCGAGCACCGCCATCGCGAACATCGGCACGTCCACCCCGATGGAGTCGAACACCCCCACCGTGCCGCCGGCCAGGTACCCCAGCACCAGTGCGCCCGCCGCCGCCACCGCTGCGACCGAGACCGCGTACCGTGCCCGGTCTGCAGTGGCCGCTCCCCGCGCGCGGCGCCGCAGCGCGCACCACGCCGCCACCGCCGCAGGCACCGCCAGGGCGAGCGCCCACCAGGGCGAGGTCGGCTCGTCCGGCAGCACACCCAGCACCGGGAGCTCCGGAATGCGGCCCGGCGTGGTGGCGAACAGGCTGTAGTCGGCCGCGCCGACGTGCGCGACGGTCCCCGCCAGAACGGCGGCCCCGCCGATGGCGAGGTTCGGAAGATACAGCACCGACAGGAGCAGCAGCCCGGTCCTGCCGATCACGGACGGCTCCGCCGCGAATCCGTCCTGCACCCGCGACCACCCGGTGATCATCCCGACGACCACGAGCACCGTGCCGGCGGCCAGCAGCGCCGCCAGCGCCACCGCGCCCGCGCGCAGCACCGCCGGGACCGCCGCGGGCAGAGCCCACTCCTCGGTGTACCGGTGCGCGGTCCTGCTGGCGACCCCGATCGCCGCGCCCACCGCATGCACCACGGCCACGATGAGCATCGACGGGACCAGCCCGATGGTGGACACGGGCGTCGTGGCCGCCGCGTCCTCGATGAGGAGGGTCGCGATGAGGGTGACCACCGCGGGCCCCGCGGCCGCCGCGCCGATGACGGCGAGGTGGCGCAGGGCCGGCTCGTCGGCCTCGACGCGGCGCCGGGTGTACACGGCGACGCCGGACACCAGTGCGGCCGTCGGCAGCAGCGGGAGCACGCCCAGCTTGAGGTCGCCGATGTAGACGGGCACCTGGTGCAGGCCCATCCACATCCCGCCGACCGCCCCGGCGATGCCGCTGAGTCCGCTGCCCACGGTGATCAGCGCCAGCAGAGACACCGCCACCACGCCGGCGGCAGCGATACCGGCGGGCACGAACGCGCTGACCACCAGCGAACGTCCGCCGTCCCCGTGCGGCCCGCCCCCGTCCGGGGACGCCGCCCCGGGGGTGTCATCGCGCTGCGGTGCGCGGCGGCTGAGCATCGTCATCATCACCTGTCAGCGTGGCATCCGACGCTTCCGCAGACGGTCAGGCGCGCCGGGGCCACCGCCGGTGTGACGGGTGCGACGGACCCGGCCCGTGCCGCTGCCGTCGCGGCGGGGCCGGTCACTCGGACGTGCCGTCCCGGTCCTCACCGCCCACGGACCCCGGGGTGTCGTCGCGCCGGACCGCACCGAACGTGCGGGTCTGGTCCTCACTGCCCTCCGGTTGTCCCTGCTGCGGCGCACCGGACGACGGACCCGCGTCCTCCTCCCCGGGCCGCCCGTAGGCGGATCGCGGGTCGCCGCCGTGCTGGGGCGGGGCCGGCTGACCGTACCGGCCGGGGGCGTACCCCGCCGGCGGAGGCGGCTGCTGCGCGTACCGCGGATCGGCCCCGGGATTGCCGGGATACGGCTGCGGCTGCCCCTCGGCCGCCGCCCGGGGGCCGGGGCCGTACTGCGGGGCCTGACCGTACCGGGGAGACTGACCGTACTGCGGGGCCTGACCGTACTGGGGAGACTGACCGTACTGCGGGGCGTGCCCCTGCTGCGGCGCCGCGCCGAACTGCGACGGCGCGCCGTACCCGTACTGTCCGCCCGGAGACCGGCCGTACCCCCAGCCGGCGGACGCACGGCCCCCGCCCGGCCGGATCAGTCCGGATTCGCTGAACACGGCGATCAGCGCCAGCGCCGCCTGCGCCACCGCCACGGCGAACACCAGCCAGAACGCCCAGCCGGCGCCCACACCCGGTTCGCTGCTGCCGCCGAAACCGCTGAAGAAGTCGTTGATGTCGGAGAACCCGAGCGAGCACAGCAACAGCAGAGCCGCAGCGATGCTCGCCACTGCGGACGTCCCCAGGTTCGGTTTCTGCCGGGGGATCAGGCCGAGCGCGGCGTTGAGCCCCGCTATCAGAACCAGGGTGACCACCAGGGGATTGCCGAACATCGAACCGAAGAAGTCGGGCGCATCCCCGCCTTCACCGTCCAGGTACGGCCCGAAACCCAGGAAGAAGCCCGCCACGCCCAGCAGCGCGACCCCGATCGGTGCATACCGCGCCGCCTCCGCCAGCGGGTTGCGATGCGCTCCCTGCGCGCGCTGCGGCGCGCCGTAGGGGACCTGCCCCTGCGGCGGCCCGTACTGCGGGGCCTGCTGCCCGTGCGCGCCCGGCTGCGACGGAGCGCCCTGCGGCCCGCCGCCGTAGCCGTGCTGCGGCTGTCCCCCCTGCTGCGGATACGTCATCGCTTCCCCTCACTGAACACCGGCAGCGCGGCACGCGCCGGACGGTCTGGTACTCACTGGGCCGACACTTCGCATTGGG
>CAYVJJ010000337.1:0-3372 GCA_964451655.1 uncultured Mycobacteriaceae bacterium
GGTAATGCTTGGCGACCTTCTTGTGCTGGCGGTGGATGTCACGGCGTTCCGCCGCGGTGAGGTGGTCTTCCATCACGATGCCATTGATGTGGTCGGTCTCGTGCTGCAAGCACCGTGCGAGGGTTCCAGTTCCGGCGACCTTGACGGGCTGGCCGAACTGGTCATAGCCGTGGCATATGGCAAACCCGGGGCGAGAAACCGGCAGATATGCGCCGGGAAGAGAGAGGCACCCCTCTCCAAGGATCTCTTCTTCCGGCTCTGCCGCGAGGGCGATCATGGGGTTGCAGACGAGGCCGCGACGCTCGCGCCCGAAGGCGTCGTGGCATTCGTAGACGAACACGGCAAGGTCCACGCCGATCTGCGGTGCAGCCAGGCCGGCGCCGTCCGCGGCAGTGTTCGTGGCGAACATGTCGCAGAGCAGGTTCCACAGATCGGGTCCGAAGTCTGTGACCGGCCTGGCCGGCCGATGTAGCACATCGTCTTCGCCCCACCGGACGATTGGGCGAGCCGAACCCAGAGACATGAGCTGTTCCAGAGGCATATCGAGTGGCTCCTCTTCATCTCGCGCAGTCGCCAGCCCTATGGCGGCAACCGTGGTGCGTCAGTCGTCCTGACTTGTATTTTCCGGTACAAGGGGCCTGGCCGACACGGGCCGGGGGCAACTTCGCGAGCAACAGCGCGCCGCACTCCCGCACCCAGCACTCTATCGAACGGGCCTTCCTGCACATCGACGGGCTGCGCTACCAGTCCCGGTGGGGCGGCCAGGCCGCCGACGTGCTGTGGGCAACGCGACCAGCGCGACGCGATCCCCACCGAAGCCGAGACTCGCCGCAACTCTCCAATGGGTTTAGCAGCACGCCCTAGTCGCCGGCGCGGGGTGCGGCCACGGCCAAATTCGTCTGTCCAGGCCCCGCCCGCGTGAACGACACGGGCGTGCCTCCGCAGGTCTCAATCATCTTCCCTTCTGGACGGTTACCCAACCGTGACCTTCCGCGTAAGCATCAAGCAGCACGAGTGGCCCAAGTACGTCATCGTCACCGACTTCGAGACGATGCGCGTCGACCGCCTCGGCGACGAGCCGTGGACGGTCCACTTCGGCATCGACGACATCGCCGAGTACGTCGACCAGCTGTCGTTCCTCGCCGGACACGAGACGGTGTCGAAGAAGGAGGAGGCCGCCGCATCAATCGACGCGGCCCAGGTGATGGCCGGGCTCTACGAGGCCATGACCGGCGACGCCGACGACGCGGTCGCCGACGAAGCCGCCACCGATCCCGACGACGAAGACGACACGGTCGAGAAGGCGTCGGTGTTCCTCACCCGCGTGCTGTTCCTGCTGTACGGGGACGACGCGGGCCTGTGGCGGGAGGACCTGTTCTACGAGTTCGTGCTGAACTACACCCGCACCGATGGCAGCGACCTCGGTTCGCAGCTGCACCAGCTGTTCGACACCCTCAACACCCCGGTCAACAAACGCAGCCCGCGGCTGCCGGGGATGCTGGCCCGCTTCCCGTACGTGAACGGCCGGCTGTTCGAGGGCGACAACCCGCTCGAGTACTTCGACGAGGCGATGCGCGAAGCACTGTTGGATGCCTGTCGGTTCCGGTGGACCCGCATCAGCCCCGCCGTGTTCGGGTCGATGTTCCAACTGGTCAAGTCGAAGGAGGCCCGGCGGGCCGCGGGTGAGCACTACACGTCCGAGACGAACATCCTCAAGACGATCGGGCCGCTGTTCCTCGACGACTTGCAGGCCGAGGCCGACCGGCTGTGCAACGCGAAGTCGACCACGCTCAAGGCGCTGCGTGCGTTCCGCGACAGCTTGGCGACGCACGTGTTCGTCGACCCGGCCTGCGGGTGCGGCAACTTCCTCGTCGTCGCCTACCGGGACCTGCGCCGCATCGAGACGCAGATCATCCAGGCGATCCGTGAGCGCGAGGGCGAGACGGGCATGGCGCTCGATGCGACGTTGGAGACGAAGCTGACGATCGGCCAGTTCTATGGGATCGAGGTCAACTGGTGGCCGGCGAAGATCGCCGAGACCGCCATGTTCCTGGTCGACCACCAGGCGAACCGGGAACTCGCCGCTGCGGTCGGGCAGGCGCCGGAGCGTCTGCCGATCACGATCACCGCTCACATCCACCACAGAAACGCTTTGCAGGCCGACTGGGTCGAGCTCATCCCAGAGGCTACGGGCAAGACGTACGTTTTCGGGAACCCGCCGTTCCGGGGCGACGGCCGCGAGGAAGACCAGTTGCACGACCTCCAGGCTGCCTGGGGCGAGGGCAAGCAACTCTCCCGGATGGACTTCGTGACCGGCTGGCACGCCAAGACGCTGCGCTTGTACGCGGACCAGCGTGGCGGTGAGTGGGCGTTCGTGACGGCGAACTCGATCAGCCAGGGTGACCAGGTACCGCGCCTGTTCGGCCCGATCTTCGATGCCGGGTGGCGCATCAAGTTCGCGCACCGCACCTTCGCTTGGGACTCCGAAGCTCCAGGCAAGGCAGCGGTGCACTGCGTGATCGTCGGGTTCACCCGAGACCGCAGCGTCGCGCCCGAGCTGTGGGACTACCCCGACGTGAAGGGCGCCCCAGTGCCACGCGGCGTCTCGTCCGGAATCAACGCCTATCTCGTTGATGGCCCGAACGTACTGGTCACAAAGGCAGCTGCACCGATCTCGAATGAGATCGGAGTGACCGCCTACGGCTCAAAGCCGACTGACGGCGGAAACCTGATCGTGGAAGCCGATGAACGCGGAGAGGTCCTGGCTGACCCAGTCGCGGCCAAGTATGTGCATCGGTTCGTCGGTGCGCGCGAGCTGCTGCACGGCGTCGATAGATGGTGTCTGTGGCTCGCGGGCATGGACCCGGCCGATGTGAACCGCTCGAAAGTCCTCAAGTCCCGCATCGAGCGCGTACGGGAGTTCCGAGAGGCGTCACGGGCCGCGAGTACCCGCGACTATGCGCAGTTCCCGCACCTGTTCCGCCAGCGCGCTAAGCAGGATCTGCCGTACGTCTGCATCCCCAGGCACGTCAGCGAAAATCGGCGCTACTTCCCGGTGGCGAAGTTCGGGCCAGAGGTCATCGCAGGCGACGCGAACTTCACGCTCACTGATCCGGACAACTTGCAGTTCGCACTGATCTCGTCGTCGATGTTCATCACTTGGCAGAAGACCATCGGAGGTCGAATCAAGTCCGACCTTCGGTTCGGTTCGACCCTCACCTGGTACACCTTCCCCGTTCCAGGACTCGACGTCGACACTCGGCAGCGGATCATCAAGGCCGGCCGGAAGGTGCTCGACGCCCGGGCTCTGCACCCGGACCGGAGCCTGGCGGACCACTACAACCCGCTCGCCATGGACCCCGCCTTGGTGAA
>CAYVJJ010000338.1:0-3364 GCA_964451655.1 uncultured Mycobacteriaceae bacterium
ACCTACTACCCGATGACGGTGAAGAAGCACCTGCGGGCGCAGGAGGTGGCGCTGCAGAACAACCTCCCGTGCATCTACCTGGTGGACTCCGGCGGTGCGTTCCTGCCGCGTCAGGACGAGGTGTTCCCGGACCGCGAGCACTTCGGCCGCATCTTCTACAACCAGGCGACGATGAGTGCGCGCGGCATCCCGCAGGTGGCCGCCGTGATGGGGTCGTGCACCGCCGGCGGGGCCTACGTGCCCGCCATGAGCGACGAGGCGGTCATCGTGCGCGGGCAGGGCACGATCTTCCTCGGCGGTCCGCCGCTGGTGAAGGCCGCCACCGGCGAGGTGGTCACGGCCGAGGAACTCGGCGGAGGTGAACTGCACTCGAAGACCTCCGGCGTCACCGACCATCTGGCCGAGGACGACGAGGACGCGCTCTCCATCGTGCGGCGCATCGCCGGCACCTTCGGCCCCCGCGAGGATCCGCCGTGGGAGGTGGCGGACACCGTGCCGCCGCGGCATGACCCGAAGACGATCTACGACGTGGTGCCGCCGGATCCGCGGATCCCGTACGACGTGCGCGAGGTGATCTCCCGCATCGTCGACGGGGTCGGCCCGGGGGCGCCGCAGGGGGAGCGGGCTTTCCACGAGTTCAAGGCGGAATACGGCAAGACCCTCGTGACGGGGTTCGCGCGGGTGCACGGCCACCCGGTGGGGATAGTCGCCAACGCCGGCGTGCTGTTCGCGGAATCGGCGATGAAGGGCGCCCACTTCATCGAGCTGTGCGACAAGCGCCGGATCCCGTTGCTGTTCCTGCAGAACATCTCCGGATTCATGGTGGGGCGCGACTACGAGGCGGGCGGCATCGCCAAGCACGGGGCCAAGATGGTCACCGCCGTCGCCTGCGCCCGGGTGCCCAAGCTCACGGTCGTCATCGGCGGCAGCTACGGGGCGGGCAACTATTCGATGTGCGGGCGGGCGTACTCGCCGCGGTTCCTGTGGATGTGGCCGAACGCGCGCATCTCGGTGATGGGCGGTGAGCAGGCGGCCTCCGTGCTGGCCACCGTCCACGGCGACCGCCTCGAGGCCCGCGGCGAGAGCTGGTCGGACGAGGAGGCCGAGCGGTTCAAGGCGCCGCTGCGTGAGCAGTACGAGCGCCAGGGCAGCCCCTACTATTCGACGGCCCGGCTGTGGGACGACGGCGTGATCGACCCCGCCGACACCCGCACGGCGGTCGGACTGGCGCTGTCGGCGTGCGCCAACGCGCCGCTGGAACCGGTCTCCTACGGCGTATTCAGGATGTGAGCTCAGTGATGGACAATTCAGTGCGCCGGCGGAATCCGCGGCGGGGATTCGACACGGTGCTGGTCGCCAACAGGGGCGAGATCGCGGTGCGTGTGATGCGCACCCTGCGGTCGCTCGGGATCCGGTCGGTGGCCGTGTACAGCGACGCTGATGTCGATGCGCGGCACGTGGCCGAGGCCGACGTGGCGGTGCGGCTGGGGCCGGCCGCGGCGCGGGAGAGCTACCTGCGCGCCGACAAGGTGATCGAGGCGGCGCGGCGCACGGGCGCGCAGGCCGTGCATCCCGGGTACGGGTTCCTCTCGGAGAACGCCGGTTTCGCGGCGGCATGCGCGGATGCCGGCATCGTGTTCCTGGGGCCGCCGGCGCACGCCATCGACGTGATGGGCGACAAGATCACCGCCAAGAAGGCGGTCACCGCGTTCGACGTGCCGGTGGTGCCGGGTATCGCGGAGCCGGGGCTGTCCGACGCGCAGCTCGTCGAGGCCGCCGGCGACATCGGGTTCCCGGTGCTGATCAAGCCGTCGGCGGGCGGCGGCGGCAAGGGCATGCACCTGGTGCACGACCCGGCGGGCCTGCCGGACGCCCTGGCGTCGGCGCGGCGGGAGGCGGCGTCCGCGTTCGGGGACGACACCCTGTTCCTCGAGCGTTACGTGCTGCGCCCGCGTCACATCGAGGTGCAGGTGCTCGCCGACGCCCACGGCAACGTGGTGCACCTGGGCGAGCGCGAATGCAGCCTGCAGCGGCGGCACCAGAAGGTGATCGAGGAGGCGCCGTCCCCGCTGTTGGACGAGGCCACCCGCGACCGCATCGGGGCCGCGGCGTGCAACACCGCGCGCAGCGTCGACTATCTGGGCGCCGGGACGGTCGAGTTCATCGTCTCCGCCGACAGGCCGGACGAGTTCTTCTTCATGGAGATGAACACGCGGCTGCAGGTCGAACATCCGGTGACGGAGATGGTCACGGGCGTCGACCTGGTGGAGTGGCAGTTGCGCGTGGCCGCGGGCGAGCGCATCGACTTCCGCCAGGACGAGGTGGTCATGAACGGCCATGCGCTCGAGGCCCGCGTCTACGCCGAGGACCCCGCCCGCGGCTTCCTCCCGACCGGCGGCACCGTGCTGGCCGCGGTCGAACCGGCGGAGGAGGGGGTCCGTGTGGACTCCTCCCTGCGTGAGGGCACCGCGGTGGGCAGTGATTACGACCCGATGCTGGCCAAGATCATCGCCTGCGGCCCGGACCGCGACGAGGCGCTGTCCCGGCTGGACCGGGCGCTGGCCGCCAGCGCGGTGCACGGGGTGCAGACCAACATCGAGTTCCTCCGGTTCCTCCTCGCCGACGAGCGGGTGGCTGCGGGCGACCTGGACACGTTGCTGCTGGACGCGCGCGCGGAACGGTTCGAGCCGTTCACCGTGCCCGACGACATCATGGCCGCCGCGGCGCTGGTGCGTCAGCATCGCCTGGCGGCCGCGGGCACCTCGCCGTGGGACACGGCGACCGGGTGGCGTGTCGGTGCCGCGGCGCCGGTGCGCACGCGCATGCGCAGCCCGCTGCGGGAGGAGACCGTCGAGGTGTGGGGCCGCGCGGAGGATGCGCGTGTCGCAGTGGGGGCGCAGGATCCGGTGTCGGCCTCGGTGGTCGAATACTCGCCGGCGCCGGGAGGCCGCCTGGGCGCGGTCATCGACGGCGTGCACCGGAACTACAGGGTGTCCGCGTCGGGCAGCGACGTCTGGGTGACCGACGACCGCGGCACCTGGCGGCTCGGCGAGGCCGAGCCGACCGCGATCACACGTGCGGGCGGGCCGCGCGAGGCGGAGGTGCGCAGCCCCATGCCCGGCGCCGTCATCGCCGTCCCGGCGTCGAACGGCGACCGTGTCGACGAGGGCGCCCCCGTCGTCGTGGTCGAGGCGATGAAGATGGAGCACACGCTCACCGCGCCGGTGGAGGGCGTGGTGGAGACGCTGGTGGCGGTCGGGGAACAGGTGGCACTCGACCAAGTACTGGCGCGGCTGACCCCCGGCGAGGACGGCGCCGCCGACGCTGGTGCAGCGGAGAACAGCGCAGCGGAGAACAGCGCAGC
>CAYVJJ010000339.1:0-3356 GCA_964451655.1 uncultured Mycobacteriaceae bacterium
CGACCGTGCGGTGAGGCGAGCCGTTAGCGTGGCTGTCGTGATCCGCGACTGGCTGCGCCCCGGCACCCAGGCCGTCGACGTGCCGGCCGAGGAGTCCCCGCGCGCCCGCCGCGCCGTGTGGTTCGAGCTCGCGGTGGTCCTGCTGCTCACCTTCGGCTACAGCGGCGTCTCCGCGATCCTGTCGCTCACCCAGAGCGCGCTCGCGCCGGGCGGGATCGGCGGACAGTCGGTGGCCCTCAACACCTCGCGCGCGCAGAACGGGCTGATCGACCTCGCGTACCAGTTGCTGGGCATCGCGCGCCTGCTCGCCACCGCCGGTCTGGCCGCCTACCTGCTCTGGCGCAGCGGCATCGGACCCCGGCTCGCGGGTCTGGTGCCGCCGCGGGTGCGCGAGTGGGCGCACGGTATCGGACTGGCCGCGCTGATCGGGCTGCCCGGGCTGGGCCTCTACCTGGCGGCCCGCGCGCTGGGCCTGAGCGTGGAGGTGGTGCCGACGACCCTCGACGACCACTGGTGGCGGATCCCCGCTCTGGTGCTGTGGGCCGTCGCCAACGCCGTCGCCGAGGAGACGCTGGTGGTGGGCTACCTGCTCACCCGGCTGCGGCGTCTGGGGTGGTCGACCAACGGGGCCCTCGCGGCGTCGGCACTGCTGCGCGGGAGCTACCACCTCTACCAGGGGCTGGGCGGCGGGCTGGGCAACGTGGCGATGGGGCTCATCTTCGGCCGCTACTGGCAGCGCACCGGCCGGCTGGTGCCGTTGATCATCGCGCACGCGCTCATCGACATCGTCGCGTTCGTGGGCTACGCGCTCCTGGCCCCGCACCTCGGCTGGCTTTCGTGACCGCCCGCCGCCGGGTTGGCGGTTTTTCGGTGCTCACCGGCGGAAAACCACCGAAGAACCACCAACTCGGTGCGGCGCCGTGGGCGACGCGCGCCCCCGGGCCCCCGCACCACCGGCCCCGGCTTGCGTAAAGTCGACGGGCGTGAACGCCGATCCGCCGCCCCCGCGGGGCCGACGCCCCGGGCCCCCGCGCGGCCGCGACGCCGACCGCACCCGCCAGTACGGCAACCCGCAGCAGCAGCCGGGGCCGCCGCAGGCGTGGTCGCAGGATCCGCGCGCCGGAGGCCGGGCCGGCGCCGGGCCGGGTGACAGTCGGATGGCCCCCGGATACCAGGGCCGCCCCGGGCCCGGCCCGCGCGGGAACGGCCCCGGGCAGCCGCCTCCCGGGCAACCTTCTCCCGGACACGTGCCGCCCGGCCAGGGGCCGCCCCGCAACGACGGCATCCGCTACGCCCCCACCCAGCAGCCCGAGCCGTTCGTCGACGACGACCCCCGCTACGGGCGCGGCGGCCGGCGCGATCGGCAAGGCTTCCGGCAGGTGCCCCCGCGCGGCGGGCCCCCGCGCGGGCCCGAACGCTACGGCAGACCCCCGCCCGACCCGCGCCGGCGGCCCCCGCGGCCGCGCCGTCGCCGCAGGTTCCGCTGGGGCCGCGCCATCCTCGTCGCTCTGCTCGTGATCATCCTGGCCCTCGGCGGCCTGGTGCTGTATCTCGACCGGTCGCTGCACCGCGTGGATGCGCTGCCGGACTACCCCGGGCGGGTGGCCGCCACCGAGGGGACCAACTGGCTGATCGCCGGCTCCGACAGCCGCTACGGGCTCACCGAGGACCAGCAGGCCTCGCTGAACACCGGCGGCGACGTGGGCGACGGCCGCACCGACACCATCGTGCTCATGCACGTGTCGAACTCGGGCAAGTCCACCATGGTCTCGCTCCCCCGCGACTCGTACGTCCCCATCCCGGGGCACGGCACCGACAAGATCAACGCCGCCTTCGCCATCGGCGGTCCGCAGCTGCTGGTGCAGACCGTCGAGGGCGCCACCGGGCTGCGGATCGACCACTACGCGGAGATCGGCTTCGGCGGGTTCGCCGGAGTGGTGGACGCGGTCGGCGGGGTGAAGCTGTGCCTGGACGAGGCGGTGGACGACCCGGCCCACAACATCTCGCTGCCCGCCGGATGCAACAAGTACAACGGGCCGATGGCGCTGGACTTCGTGCGGGAGCGGTACGCGCTGCCCGGCTCCGACCTGGACCGCATGGCCAACCAGCGCCAGTTCGTCGACGTCCTCGGGTCCACGGTGGCCAAGCCGAGCACCTGGCTCAACCCGTTCCGCATGTGGAACGTGATCACCCGCGCCGCGTCCTCACTGACCGTGGACGAGGGCACCCACATCTGGGACCTGGCGCGGCTGGCGTGGGCCCTCAAGTCCGGGCCGGTCACCACCACAGTGCCGATCGGCGGGTTCGAGGACACCGGTTCCTCCGGCAACGTGTTGCGCTGGGACCGGCAGCGGGCGAGCGCGTTCTTCGACACGCTCGCCCACGACAACCAGCTGCCCGACGACCTGATCACCTCGGGCGCACCGGGCGGCTAGGGCACCCGGACACCCGGGCGCCCCCGACGGCTAGCGGATCGTCACCTGCCGGCTGCGCAGCCCGTCGCGGGAGCGGCGCTGCTCGCTGGTGAGCGGCGCGTCGTCGGCCAGCGCCTCATCCAGGCGCGTACCCAGCGTCAGAGTGGCGTCGCGCCATTCGAGCGGGTGCTTCTCCAGGTCCAGGTCGAACACGGGCACCAGCAGCCCGTGCGCCCGGAAGGTGCCCGCGAACCGCGAGCCTTCGCCCAGGGTGAGCCCGCCGGCCGCATGCACGCGGGCCAACGCCGCCATGAGCGCGTCCTCGTCTTCGGGGCGCACCCAGCGCAGGTGGGCGCGATCGCCCGCGTCCACCCACCAGGCGGCGTCGACGCCCTCGATCCGCTCGGTGGGCATCATCAGCTGATTGGCCTGCTCGACGGCGGAGGTGATCTGGGGGCTGGTCTCCGCACCGCCGGCCAGCCACCACTGGAAGTCCTTGTGCACCGTGATGTCCAGCGCCGCGTCCGCCTGCAGCACGTCGGTGACCGGCGGGGTGGAGTCCGACGGGCCCGCCACCGCGAGCGTCTCGCCCACCGAGGCGCCCGCCGCCCACAGCACGGAGGCGGCCAGGTCCGCGCCCAGGTCGTCCGAATACGCCTGCACCTGCATGCCCACCAGTGCGGACTCGCCGGTGCCGGCCCCGTCGCCCTCTCCGGTCTTCTCCTCACGCACGAGCGCCGCGACCGCGCCCGGCACCACGGTGGCCAGGGTGATGTCCCGGTCCGCCGCCACCTCCGGACGCACAGGCAGCGTGGCGGTGGCCGACGGCACGAACTCGCGCAGCGCCACCAGGTCGCACTCGTAGGACAGCCCCTCGAACGGGCGGACGGGGGCCTTCTGCGCCTGCTCGCGCTCGCGGCGGCGCTTCTCCATCAGCTCGGC
>CAYVJJ010000340.1:0-3351 GCA_964451655.1 uncultured Mycobacteriaceae bacterium
CAGTGGCGATAGAGACCGGACAGGATTCCCAGGCTCCCGTGACGCTGTCCGACTACTCCGAGGAGCGGCTGACCGCCGCTGCAGAGGCCGCCGAGGCGGCGTTCGACGCGGCCGCGGATCTGGAGGCGCTGGCGGCCGCCCGGCACGCCCATCTCGGGGACCGCGCCACGCTTCCGCTGGCCAAGCGCGGGCTGGGCTCGCTGGACAAGAGCGAGCGCAAGGATGCGGGACGCGCGGTGAACATGGCGATGGGCCGCGTCCACAAGGCGTACGGGGCACGGCACGAGACATTGCTCGCCGAGCGGGACGCCGCGGTCCTCGTCTCCGAAGCGATCGACGTCACGCTGCCGTCGGGGCGTGCGCCGGTAGGCGCGCGTCACCCCATCACGCTGATCTCCGAGCAGATCACCGACGTGTTCGTCGGCATGGGCTGGGAGGTGGCCGACGGGCCGGAGATCGAGACGGAGCACTTCAACTTCGACGCGCTCAATTTCCTGCCGGACCATCCCGCACGCACCATGCAGGACACGTTCCACATCGCCCCGGAGGGATCGCGCCAGGTGATGCGTACCCATACCTCGCCGGTGCAGGTGCGCTCGATGCTCAGCAGGGACCTCCCCCTGTACGTGGTGTGCCCCGGGCGCACGTTCCGCACCGATGAGCTGGACGCGACGCACACCCCCGTTTTCTCGCAGGTCGAGGGGCTCGCCGTGGACGAGGGGCTCACGATGGCGCACCTGCGCGGCACGTTGGACGCCTTCGCCCGTGCCCTGTTCGGCCCCGGGACGCGCACCCGGATGCGGCCCAACTATTTCCCGTTCACGGAGCCGTCCGCCGAGGTCGATGTGTGGTTTCCGCGCAAGAAGGGCGGCGCCGGCTGGGTCGAGTGGGGCGGCTGCGGGATGGTCGACCCCAACGTGCTGACCGCCTGCGGTATCGACCCGGATAGGTACTCCGGTTTCGCTTTCGGGATGGGCCTGGAGCGGACCCTGCAGTTCCGCAACGGAATACCCGACATGCGCGACATCGTCGAGGGCGACGCCCGCTTCACGCTGCCGTTCGGGGTCGAGGTGTAGGCCCGGGCGGAGACGGCAACCACCACTTCACGATCGAGAGAGCGAACAAACGTGCGAGTAGCGCAATCCTGGGTGACCGAGGTACTGCAGCAGGCGAACGCCGGGTGGCGGGCCACACCTGATGAGCTGGACGCCGGCTTCGTGCGGGTCGGCCTCGAGGTCGAGGAGGTCACCGGATTCGAGGAGGTCACCGGCCCGGTGGTGGTGGGCCGTGTCGCGCAGATCGTCGAGCTCGAGGGGTTCAAGAAACCGATCCGCCACTGCCAGGTGGAGGTGGGCGAGGACGCCCCACGCAGCATCGTGTGCGGCGCCCGCAATTTCGCCGAAGGCGACCTGGTCGTCGTCGCACTGCCCGGAGCGGAGCTCCCGGGCGGTTTCGCCATCGCCTCGCGCAAGACCTACGGACAGGTGTCCGACGGCATGATCTGCTCGCCGTCCGAGCTGGGGGTGGGCGACGACCACTCCGGGATCCTCGTGCTCGAGCCGGGGGCGGGGGAACCGGGGCAGGACGCCCTGCCGCTGCTGGGACTCGACGACGCGGTCTTCGAGCTGGCCGTCACCCCGGACCGCGGATACTGCCTGAGCGTGCGTGGCCTGGCCCGCGAACTCGCATGCGGATACGAGCTGGAGTTCGACGATCCCGCCGACGTCGACCCGTTGCCCGCCGGGAGCGCCGGACCCGCCGTGGATCTGCGCCCGGAGACCGGTGCTCTGCGGTTCGCCATGTGCGAGGTCGCCGGTGTGGACCCCCGTGCGATGACGCCGTGGTGGATGCGCCGTCGGCTGCTGCTGGCGGGGATCCGCCCGATCTCCGCCGCCGTCGACGTCACCAACTACGTCATGCTCGAACTGGGGCAGCCTCTGCACGCGTTCGACGCCGACAGCGTGCGCGGCGGGTTCGTCGTCCGCCGGGCGAAGCAGGGGGAGACGCTCACCACCCTCGACGACGTCACGCGTGAGCTCGACGAGGAGGACGTGGTCATCTGCGACGAGACCGGGCCGGTGTCGCTCGCCGGGGTCATGGGCGGTGAGTCCACCGAAGTCCGCGAGACCTCCACCCGGATCCTGCTGGAGGCGGCCTGCTGGGACCCGCTCGCGGTGTTCAAGACCGCCCGGCGGCACAAACTGCCCAGCGAGGCGAGTCGGCGGTTCGAGCGCAACGTCGACCCCGCCGTCGCCGCGGCGGCGCTGGCACGGGCGGCGCGCCTGCTTGTGACGATCGCCGGCGGCCGTATCGAGCCGGTGTTCACCGATGTCGGCGGCGTCCCCGCGGCGCCGTCGATCACGATGGACGACGCGCTGCCCCAGCGTGTGGCCGGCACGGAATACGCGGACGGCGCCGCGGCGTACCGCCTGCGCCAGGTGGGCTGCACCGTGGTGGAAGGAGGGGAGGGCCTCACGGTCACTCCGCCGTCCTGGCGCCCCGACCTGACGCGCCCCGCAGACCTCGTGGAGGAGGTGCTGCGCCTGGAGGGGCTCGAGCAGATCCCGTCGGTCGTCCCGCCCACCCCCGCCGGCCGCGGGCTCACCCCCGTGCAGCGTCGCCGCCGCTCGATCGGCCGCGCCCTGGGGCACGGCGGGTACATCGAGGTGCTTCCCTCACCGTTCCTGCCGGCCGCGGTCTTCGACACGTGGGGCCTGGATGCCGACGATCCGCGGCGCACCACCACGCACGTGCTCAACCCGCTGGAGGCGGACCGTCCGGCATTGGCGACGACGCTCCTGCCGGGGCTGCTCGAGATCGTCGCCCGCAATGTCGCCCGCGGGCGCCGCGACCTGTCGCTGTTCTCGATCGCGCAGGTCGTCCTGCCGCACCAGGGCACGGGGCCGGTGCCGGAGATCCCGGTGGACCGTCGCCCCACGGAGGAACAGATCGCGATGCTCGTCGACTCGCTGCCGGACCAGCCGGTCCACGTGGCCGCGGTGCTGACGGGACTGCGCGACCCGCGGGGGCCCTGGGGAGCCGGACGCGCGGCGGACGCGGCCGACGCCATCGAGGCGGCGCGGCTGATCGCCCGCACGGCGGGGGTGGAGTTGGAGATCGCGTCAGTGCAGTACCTGCCCTGGCACCCCGGCCGCTGTGCGCAACTGTCCGTCGGCGGTCGCGTGGTCGGCCACGCCGGCGAGTTGCATCCCGCGGTCCTCGAGCGGGCCGGACTGCCGCCGCGCACCTGCGCTGTGGAGATCGACCTGGACGCCCTGCCCGTCACCGAGGACTACCCGGCGCCGACGATCTCGTCGTACCCGGCGGTGCTGCAGGATGTGGCCGTGGTGG
>CAYVJJ010000341.1:0-3348 GCA_964451655.1 uncultured Mycobacteriaceae bacterium
CGTCGCCCGTTCCGCACGCGGCCACCATGGCAATGGCGGCGCCGATGAGCAGTGCGTGGGCTGCTGCGCCGGCGGTCGGCCGAAAACTCTGGCACTTCATGACCTGTATCGTCGCCCAGCTGCCCGCGGGGCGTGGTGACTCGCGTCGAAACGTTTGCGATCGGGTACGTCATACGTTTCGCATACGCCAAGCGGCACCCCGCACGATCGCCAGGGTGCCGCTTGGCCACACGTTGTGCGGAGCCGATTCACTGCGATCGATCCGCGTACGCAGCGTCGGTTCAGGAGCCGAACGAGCTGCCGAGGTTGACCGTCTCGATGTTGAGCGATCCGCCGTTGATGCCTCCGCCGTTGATCGATCCGACGTCGGCTCCCGCGAACCAATCGGCCAGGCTGCCGAAGCTGGCGCGGCCGAACGCCGCCTGCAGGAAATCACTGGAACCCATGTTCATCCTTGTCGTCATCACGCCGACCGGCGACCCGGAGGCGTCGAATGCAGTACGCGCGTTCAAGACAAGCAACTATTTCAAGGAAACTCAACTCGCATGTGCATTACGCGTGTCGAGGGCGCGGCGGGGCAGCCCACGTCGGCCCGGTGGGCGCCGGACCTCGTGGATCACCGTTCGGCAACACTTGTGCCCGCGGTAACAACGCTGCGATAGCCTGCGATGGTGTTCATGGGGAGAGGGTTTTCGCCTTCCTGGCCCATGGCGTCCTTTGGCGGCATCCGGGCCGCATAGCTATTTACCGAGCAACGAGGTCTTTTCATGAGTGTGAGCAGGTCGAGCCGCGCACGGCGGCTGCTGGTCGGGGCGGCAGCGGCAGCGCTGATGGCGGGTGCCGCGCCCGTCGCTCTGGGGGGAGCGGTCGCCAACGCGGCCGAGCCCGCCCACGTCGACACCGCCAAGAGCTACAAGGTGGGCCCGCAGCAGTACAAGCTCGAGGTCTACTCACCGTCGATGCAGCGCAACATCACACTCAAGGTCCTGGCGCCGGCGGACACGTCCGTCCCCTCTCCGGTGTTCTACCTGCTCAACGGTGCCGGCGGGGGCGAGGACTCCGCCAACTGGACCGACCAGAGCGATGTCGACTCGTTCTTCCAGGACAAGCAGACCTACGTCGTCATCCCGCAGGAGGGCGCCTTCAGCTACTACACGGACTGGCAGCGGCCGGATCCGGCGCTGGCGAAGAACCTCGGCAACAACGGCATCAACATGTGGCAGACGTTCCTGACCAAGGAGCTGCCGCCGGTGATGAACAGCTACCTGGACAACGCCAGCGGGAAGAGCGGGCTCGCGGGCATCTCGATGTCCGGCAGCTCCGTGCTGGACCTGGCGATCCACGCCCCGGACCTGTACTCGGCGATCGGCGCCTACAGCGGCTGCGCCATGACCTCCGACCCCGTCGGCAGCAGCTTCGTCAACCTCGTCACCGCGGCGGGCGGCGCCAACTCGGCGAACATGTGGGGCCCCGTCGGCGGCCCCGGCTGGGTGGAGCATGACCCGTACGTCAACGCGGCGAAGATCCCGCGCGTCCCGATCTTCATCTCCTCGGGCAGCGGCCTGCCGGGGGTCCACGATCAGCTCAACGATCCGCGCATCGGCGGCAATGTCGGTGCCCTCGCCGGGCAGGTGGTGACCGGCGGCGCCATCGAGGCCGCCACCAGCGCCTGCACGCACATGCTGCAGCTGCGCACCGATGCGCTGGGTATGGACAACATCCACTACGACTTCCCCGTCGGTGGAACCCACTCCTGGGGCTACTGGGAAGACGACCTCCACCAGTCCTGGCCCATGCTGGCGGCGGGAATGGGAGTGCGATAGGCGCCCCCGATAGAGAGCGGTGCGGCCCCGGCATTCTGGAGATGCCGGGGCCGCACCGCGTTCAGTACCGGATACGTAGTCCGGAGGCGCGAGACCTTACTGGAAGGCCTCGGGAAGCGCGCCGATCGCCAGTACGAGGTCCATCGACCCGGAGACGCCCTTGCCGACGCTGATCGCGGCGCCGATGGCCTTGCTGATGTCTTCGAGCGGGTCCACCATGATGCTGCTGGTGAGCTCAGCCGAAGTGTCGAAGCTGCCCATTGTCACTCCTCGATTAGAAACTGATTGGTGTGGTCAGTCGCTGGTTACGCCGGGCGGCTCAGGCCCCGAGGCTGCCGGCCAGGTCTGCCGAGCCGGTCACCGCAGCAGGCAGGGCTGCGGCCAGGTCGACGGACCCCTTGACTCCGCCGGCCGCAGAGACGGCGCCGTCGACGACGTCCTGCACGGCCTTGATCTGGTCGACGATGTTCTCCGGGATCATGGTTCCTCCTTGTTGGTGGGGCACCGCCGCCTGGTGGGCAGCGGCGCCCGTTCATGTCACCCCCGGCCGCATGGTTGCGGCCCGATCATCGCGCCGACCGGCCGAGCGGTCACGGCGCGTGGGCAGTGCCAGACTAAACGGTGAGTCCTGAACGCTTGGTTACCACCGGGTGAAGTCTTGGACCTTCCTGCAGAACCGCAGTTCAGGGTCGCGAACGCGCACCTTTTGTGGTCGATCGCACACGGTTTGTCTGACTACGACCGGGCGCACGGCGGTGGTGACCGTCGGGAGGACTACTGGCCGGCGGTGGCGCTGCTGCCGGTCTCGGAGCTCAGCTCGGTGAGAGTCTGGATGCCGTTGATGATGGTCGAGATGGTCTCGAATGCGGTGGACAGGGTGGTGCTCATAGTTCCTCCTCATTGTGGGGTTGCGGCCGTCCCGCGGGCGGCCTGTTCGGATGCCACTCCGCCTGTGGCCGACCCCCGATGCAGACGGGGCCGTCGGGCGTGGTGGCAGTGCCAGATTAGGCGGAGCGGGGTGAACGCCCTATTTCCCGGTGATTAAATTCCGGTGTGATCGGCGACCATGCTGGTCACGGCCCCTCTTCTGTGCCGGGTGTGTCGAACTGCACTGTCGGCACCTGCCGGTCAGGGCTGGAACGCTCCGGGGAGGGCTCCGATCGCCTCGCCCAGCGTCATCGACCCCTGGATACCGCCATAGATGGCCTTCACGGCGCTGAATGCGGTGCTGAGAGGGGAGATGGCTGCGGAAAGTTGATCGAAGTTCACGGATTGCTCCTCTGGTCGCATAACCTGACAAGGAAGTAGGTTAGCCAATCCTAAAATATCTGGCGAGCGCGGGTGTCGGATGTCACTCAGCGCGCTGACCGCAGGGGCGGCCGTCCCGGGATCTGCTGCGCGCGTCGCAGGGGTGCGGACGCGTGGCGACCCCGCACCGGAGGAATCGGATGCGGGGTCGCGAGCGGCGCAAGCGCCGCTATGGCCAGCGGCCCGGGACGAGGGGGGTGGTCCAGGCCGCTGGGGC
>CAYVJJ010000342.1:0-3343 GCA_964451655.1 uncultured Mycobacteriaceae bacterium
GCGTTCTGCGCCGTCACCCCCGAGACCGCGATGCCCAGAAGGAACGCGCCCACCGCGGCGGAGACCTGCAGCGCCTGCGCCAAGCCGGCCACCAGCAGCGCCGCCCCCAGGATCTTGAGCATGAAGGTCTCTTTGTCCGGGCTGGACACCAGCGCCGAGACGAAGCGCCCGTACCGCAGCGCCACCACCATGACGACGCTCACCGCGATCAGCGCGATGCCGACCGCCTCGAAGCCGCCGAACAGGCTGACGCCGCCGATCACCGCCGTGAGGATCGGCAGGTACACGGCCATCGCAAGATCCTCGAACACGAGGATCGACAGCACCACCGGCGTCTCACGGTTGCCGTACCGCCCCAGATCGAGCAGCACCTTGGCGATGATCCCGGTCGACGAACTGTAGGTCACGCCCGCCATCACCAGCGTGCCCACCGGCCCCCACCCCAGCAGCAACGCGATCCCTGCGCCCGGCCCCGCGTTGAGCACGATGTCGACCAGACCACCGAACCAGGAACGCCTCAGCCCGGTCATCAACTCAGGGGCCGAATACTCCAGCCCCAGCAGCAACAGCAGCAGAACCACGCCGATGTCGGCCGCAAGGTCGCTGAAATCACCGATATCGCCCAGCGAGATGAGCCCGCCGCGGCCGAAGGCCAGGCCGCCCAGCAGGTACAGCGGAATGGGTGACAGGCCGATCCGGGAGGCGAACCGGCCCAGCACGCCCAGCACGAAGAAGACGCCACCGAGCTCGAGAAGCCCGAGCGTTGGCGCATCCATCGCTCAGCCGCGTTGCAGGATCTTGGCTGCGGCGTCGATTCCCTCGGCCGTCCCCACGACGATGAGCAGGTCCGCGCCGATGATGGTGAAATCCGGGCGCGGTGACGGGTAGATCTCCCCCGCACGCATCACCGCGACGATCGACGCGCCGGTGCGGGTGCGGATCTGGGTGTCCCCCATCTCCCGGCCGTCGAACGGGGAGTTCTCCGGAACAGAGATCTGGCGGGTCGTGAGCCCGGGCAGGTCCCGGTGCTCATCGCGCAACTGCTCCACGAGTTGCGGTGCGCCGAGCAGGTTGCTCAGTGTGGAGGCTTCCTCGACCGTGAGCGGGATCGAGGCCATGCAGGCGTCGGGGTCGTCCGAACGGGACAGGATCAGGTCCAGCCCGCCCTCGCGGTGCGCCACCACGCCGATCCGACGCCGCGCCGAAACCTCGAAGTCCTTGCGGACACCGATGCCCGGAAGGGGCGTGACTTCAACGTTCATCGGCTCACCCTAACCCAGGAATCACGCCGATCCGTCGACGGCCGGCGCCCGTCCTGTCGCTGCGGGGCCCCGCGTCCCGGTGCCCCGATCTCCGATGCTGCGCCAGTTCGCAGAGGCGCACCACAAGGATGCCCCACACCGCGCGGCCGTGCCCGACCGCAGTCCGGACACACCCGGCCGTCGCGCCTGCACCCGCCCAGTTCGCTATCGGCGCAATCGTCGTCCCCACACCTCTGATCTGCGGGTTTTATCGAGGTCGGGCGGGTATACCCATGGTGCCGCTCACATCGGGGCGCCCCCGGGAACAACACGGGCCCCTCGAGCGTCTGGCAGAGTGAACGGCAAGAACGACACAGCTGAGTTCGCGTTCGTGCAAACGGACCGTTCCGGCCCCGAAAACCATCGGCGCCGGGAGGCCGCTGAGACGCACCCGCCGGGTGTCGAGGACGGAGGAGTCATGACAGGCACATTGATCAGCACCCCGCTGACCGCCGCCGACCGCTGCGACCGCTGTGGTGCGGCCGCCCGGGTCCGCGTGACGCTCCCGTCCGGTGGCGAGTTGCTGTTCTGCCGCCACCACGGGAATGAGCACGAGACCCGCCTGCGGGAGCTCGATGCCACGATCGACGCGCAGCCCGTGGAGGCCTGAGCTTTCCGCTTCGGCCACGCCGTCTCGGTGCGGCCGAAGCGGTCATCCCCTAGCACCGCCGCACCCGGGCAGGGCCATCCGGTCCGCCCGGGTGCGGCGCATGTATCGTCCGGCGGTATCCGGCGGCAGCGGTCGGCGGCTGCGCAGATGCGCGTGGTCAGTGGCTGCGCAGATGCGCGATGCGCGCCTGCAGCTGTTCCGCCGAGGCCAGGGCCGTGGGCGGGCCCCCGCAGATCCGGCGAAGCTCACCGTGGATCACCCCGTGTGGACGACCGGTCCGGTGATGGTTGAGCGCCACGAGCGCGTTGAGCTCCCGCCGCAGCTCGGTGAGTCTGCGGCGCGTGTCGCCGGCGGCGCCGTCCGCCGCCGGGCCCCGCCCCGGCGCGGGCACCGCGGGACCCTGCCTCGCGTCCCCGGAGGCGGGCGCACCCGATGCGCCGGCGGAGCGGTTGCCGACCTGCTCACTCTGACGCCTGCGCAGCAGGTCCCGCATCTGCTCGGCGTTGAGCAGGCCCGGCAGGCCCAGGTAGTCCGCCTCCTCGTCGGAACCGGCGAAGGTGGCAGTGCCGAATGAGGAACCGTCGTAGATGACCTGATCCAGCTCCGCCTCGGCTCCGATCGACGTATAGGGCCTCTCCTCCTCGCCCGGCTCGTCCTTCTGCCTGTTGGCGTCCGCGAGAAGCGTGTCGTCCAGCCCCTCCTCCCGGTGCGGCTTGCCCAGCACGTGATCGCGCTGGGTCTCGAGCTGGCTGGCGAGATCCAGCAGCACGGGCACCGACGGCAGGAACACGCTCGCCGTCTCACCCGGCCTGCGGGACCGCACGAACCGGCCGATCGCCTGCGCGAAGTACAGGGGGGTCGAGGCGCTCGTCGCGTAGACGCCGACCGCCAGACGCGGCACGTCGACGCCCTCCGAGACCATACGGACCGCCACCATCCACCGGCCTTCCGAGGCGGCGAACTCCTCGATCCGCTCCGAGGCGGCCGGATCGTCGGACAGGACCAGGGCGGGTTCCTCGCCGCTGATCGAGGCGAGCACCTTGGCGTAGGCGCGGGCGGTGGCCTGGTCGGTGGCGATCACCAGCCCGCCCGCGTCGGGCATACCCCCCGCGCGCAACTGCCCCAGCCGCGTGTTGGCCGCCGTGAGCACCGCGGGGATCCAGTCGCCGGCCGGATCGAGCGCGGTCTTCCATGCGCGCGCCGTCTGCTCCGCGTTGAGCGGCTCGCCGAGCCGTGCCGAGAACTCCTCGCCCGCACTGGTGCGCCACCGCGCCTCGCCCGAGTAGGCAAGGAACACCACCGGCCGGACCACCCCGTCCGCCAGCGCGTCCGAGTACCCGTAGGCGTGGTCGGCCTTCGACCGCATCAGGCCGTCGCCGTCGGGCTCGTAGGTGACGAAGGGGATGGCGCTGTCGTCGCTGCGGAACGGCGT
>CAYVJJ010000343.1:0-3342 GCA_964451655.1 uncultured Mycobacteriaceae bacterium
GCATGGAGGGCCAGCCGGTGTTCCGCTGGGCCGCGTTCACCATCGGCAAGGTGGCGCAGGACGCGTTGGAGGCCTCGGGCGTGACGGTCGACGACCTCGACGCGTTCATCCCGCACCAGGCCAACCAGCGGATCAACGAGCTGATCGTGCGGGGCCTCAAGCTGCCGGAGTCGGTGCCGGTGGCGGACGACATCGTCGAGACCGCCAACACCTCCGCCGCCTCGATCCCGCTGGCCATGGAGAAGATGCTGCGCGAGGGACAGGTGCAGGGCGGCGGGCTTGCCCTGCTGGTGGGCTTCGGCGCGGGGCTGGCGTTTGCGGGCCAGGTGGTGCGTCTGCCGGAGACGCCGGTCCGGTCCTGACGGCGACGCCGCGCGCGGCGGGCGTCCGGCCCCCGAGGGGGCGGTTCCCGCCGCGCGCTCGTCTCTCCGTGCACACCCGGCCACCGCATGGTGCGCGGTGGACGGGCGCGTCGTCACCGCATCACAGGTCCGGTACCGGTCAGTCGTCCGCGGGCCTGCGCAGCGCGAACCACAGCCCGCCGCCGAAGAGCACGACGGCCGGGATGACGAACCACCACCACTGGACGCCGCCCGAACCGGAATCGTCCTCCGCCTGCGAAGAGTCGGCCAAAGGTCCGGGCGTGCCGTCCCCCGGCTGCGACAGTTCGAAGCTGCGCGTGTAGCCGACGACGTGCCCGTCCGCCGAGGTCACCTTGACCGCCACGGTGTAGGTGCCCGCCGGGCCGAGCTCGCCGACGGGCACCGAGATCTCATCGCCGTGCACCGTCGGCTCGCCCCGCGACCACAGGTGGCCGTCGGGCCCGACCACCGTCAGCTTGGCGAAGTCCGGAGAGATCGCCTCGTTGAACGTGAGCGTGACCTTGTCGGGGCCCGTGTCGACGGTCGCCCCGTCCGCCGGGCTCATCTGCACGATCGACGAGTGCGCGGACGCGACCCCCATGCCCGTCAGCGCTGCGGCGAACACGGCGAGGACCGTCGCGCACGGTGCGATCAGGGCGTGGCGCGCCCGGTTCCGCATCGTCGTTCCCCGCAGCCTGATCATGACCGCCTCCGGAGGGTGCCGCCGATCGCCAGCGCCAGGGCCAGGGCGCCCAGGACGAGCCCGGCACCGCCGAGCCAGCGGGCGGTGGCGTCATCCGATCCGGCGTCGGAGGCCTCGGACCGGGTGGCCGTGCCCTCGTCGGAATCCGCACCGGCCCCGTGCGATTGGCCGCTGTGGCCTGTGGCGGAGGCCGGTTCGAGGGTGAGCGACGGCGCCGGGTGCTCAGGCTCCTCGCCGCCATCCGTCTCCGGTTGATTCCACTCGACGACGGAGCCGTCCGAATAGGTCTGGGTGGCGGGGAACGTCGCCTCCGGCGTGTCCGGCAGCGGGCCCGCCGAGATCCGGAACTGCGCGAACTGCCCGGGCCCGACCTCCACGCCCGGGTCGGCGGTCCAGGTCACCGACGTGGCAAGGGCGGAGTCGGGGTCCTTGATGACCTCCGAATGCCATCCGGGCATCGGCTCCGTGCGCGCGGACCGCAGACCCGGCAGCGTGACCGTGAGCCCGGTGGTCCCGGCCGTGTCGGATTCGGTGGGCACCCGGAACGTGAGCACCTCGTAACCGCCCTGCTGGGCACCGGGCGCGGAGACGGTGACGTGCGCCGACGCCAGTCCGGTGCCGGCGAGGGCGAGCGCGCCCGCCAGCGATCCGGCGCAGACGGCGCGGCGTGCGAAAACCTTCATTGCATGTCCTTCTCTATTGCGCCCGCCGGATGGTCGTCTGCGGGCGCGCGTGTGCGGCGGCGCGGCCGGATCGGCCGGCGCCGCGTGGTTTTCCGCGGCGGTCCGCTGCGGGCAGGAAGCTCACGCGGGGGCGGGAGTCGCGCCGGGACGGACCGGGGTGCTGCGGGGCGGTCCGCGCCGGGTGAGCGGCGTGAGCGGCACCGACGCCGCGCGCGGGTCCGGACCGTCGGGGCGCGCCGGCGCCGGGCATGCGATCACGGCAGGCATGCGCGGCGGTGGGGGGACGAGCCGGCGGAAGGCAGTGGCCAGCGGACCGTAGAGCGCCTCTGCGACGATGAGCAGCCCCGCGCACACCACGGTGGCCGCCACGTGGGCGGCGAGCATCCCCGGACCGCCGTGACCGGCCGCCGTCTGCAGCAGCGTGGCGAGTGCATCGTGGATGGATGCCGGCAGCGGAAGGTCCGGGGCGGAGGGGGCGTGGTGCACGGCCCCAGGGGGCATGTGCGCCATCGCGCCGTCGCCTGCGATGTGGGCCGGGCCGTGGATAGCCGCGCCGTGATGCCGGCCGCCGGCGAGGCTCAGCAGCAGGTGACCGGCGCCCTGGCCGATGAGCAGCGCCCCGATGACCGCTGCTCTGCCGCACCGGTGTCCGCACCGTCCCACAGCGGGCCCCGCCGCCCATCCGGCGGCGGCCCCGGCGAGCAGGAGCATCACGATCCCCGACGCGGTCGGCACCGCCCCGCCGCCCGCGGCGTGCGCCGCGAGCGCGAGGGACACCGTCAGGACGGCGACCGACAGCCCGCGCAGGCGGGCCACGGGGCGGTCCTCGACCGCGCAGCGGGCACGGAGGCCGCGTCGGGGCTCGGCGATCATGGGCGGGGCTCGATGATCATGGGCGTGCTCGGGGGCTCCCGCGGCCGGAGTGGCCGGGGCACGCGGCGCGGCGGACGCGCGTCACTTCACGCCCAGGCGGGCGAGGATGTCGGCGTCGATCGCGTCGAGCTCGGTGCTGATGGCGTTGTGCGCCGAGCGGCGGCGCTCACCGGGCATGGTCTCGGCCGCGTCGACGGCGGAACCCAGGTCCTTCAGCCGCGAGCGCATGGTGGAGACGAAGCGGGAGGTCTCCGCGTCGCGCGGGTTGCGCTCGGCCAACTGGTCGAGAGTGCGCCCGGCGCCGGAGATGCGCGCGCCCAGTTTGGCACCCGAACCGCTGAACTTGCCCAGCTCGTCGACGCTGACGCCGAGTTTGTCGGCGCGTCGCTGGTCCATCAGGCCGCGCAGCGCGGTGGCTCCGCGGTAGGCGATCGGAACGGCCACCGGCGCGAGCACCCGCGCGACACCCAGATAGCGGCCCACGGACTTGGCGTCGAACTTGCCGGCCTCGGCGGCGGCCTTGTTGGCCTCGGCGACCTTGAGCTGGTTCTTCTGCTCGGCGGCCGCGGCCTTGCGGTCCGACTTGAGCCGCTTGTTCTGGGCCTTGGCACGCTTGCGCTCGAGCTTGAGCGCGGACTTGTCCCGCTTGCGGCTGTTCTTGGCGCCCAGCTTGGCCTCGAGCCCGGCCTTGTGCTTGAGCGCGGCGGCCTCTGCCTTCCGA
>CAYVJJ010000344.1:0-3335 GCA_964451655.1 uncultured Mycobacteriaceae bacterium
ACGCCGCCGGGCAGACCGAAAGCCTCGCCCGCGGGGGCGGGTGCCGGATAGTGTCGGGTATGGCCTTGACCAAGGTGGACCGGGATGCGGTGCAGGGCGCGCTGTTCGAACAGTGGTCGGTGCTCGAGCAGCTCCTGCGCACGCTGGACGGGGCCGAATGGCGCGCCCCCACCGCGTTGCCCGGGTGGACGGTGCAGGATGTGGCCGCCCACATCATCGGCACCGAGTCGATGCTCGACGGTCAGGAGACGCCGGACCCGCCGGGCGCCGCGCCCGCGGCGGACCATGTGCGCAACCCGATCGGCGAGATCAATGAGCGGTGGGTCGAATCGATGCGCGGCGATGCTCCCGCGGACATCATGGACCGGTGGACCGCCCTGCTTGCGCGGCGCAGGCGGGCCGTCGAGGAGATGCCGCAGGAGCGGTTCGACGCGGAGACCTCGACGCCGGTGGGGCCGGAATCCTTCGGGCGGTTCATGCGCATCCGGCTGTTCGACTGCTGGATGCATGAGCTGGACATCCGGGACGCGGTGTCGCGGCCGGGCGACGAGGGCGGACTGCGAGGGGATCTGGCCTTCACCGAGATCGCCGGGGCCGTCCCGTTCCTCGTCGGGAAGAAGGCGGGCGCTCCCGACGGCACCCGCATGCGGATCGAGCTGTCCGGGCCGCTGCGGCGGGTCATCGACGTGCAGGTGGACGGGCGTGCCGCGGTGGTGCCTCGACTCGACCGCGCGCCGGACGTGACGGTGACGATGCCGTCGGGCGTGTTCGTGCGTCTCGCCGGCGGGCGCGTCACGCCCGACGCGGTACGCGGCGCGATCACCGTGGAGACCGGCGGCGCGACCGGCGAGACGGCTGCGGACGCGGCTGCCGCGCTGGGGGAGCGGCTGCCGGCGGCGCTGGCGTTCACCATCTGAGCGCCGGGCCGACGTGGCGGCAGCGCCCCGCACGCAACGGAATCACGCACGGCCGGGAGCCGCGCGCTTTCGTATAGTGCGTCCATGGCGTTGATCACCGAGGTCGAGACCACCGAAGGGCGTGTCCGCGGCCGCCGGTACCGGGAGTTCCTGAGCTGGCGCGGGATCCCGTTCGCGGTGCCGCCGATCGGGCGCCTGCGGTTCCGCGCCCCGCAGCCGATGACGCCGTGGCCCGGAGTCCGCGATGCTTTGAGCTGGGGGTTCGCGCCGCCGCAGATGAAATTCGCGACGATGCTGGGCCTGGGGAAGTATCAGCCGATGAGCGAGGACTGCCTCACCCTCAACGTGCTTGCGCCCGCGGAGCCCAGCTCCAGACCCCGCCCCGTCATGGTCTACATCCACGGCGGCGGGTATGTGATCGGCACCAGCGCCACCATGGTCTACGGGGGCCAGGGGCTGGTGGAGCACGGCGACATCGTCTACGTCTCGCTCAACTACCGCCTGGGCGCGCTGGGCTATGTCGACTTCACCGAGTTCTCCACACCGTCGCGGCCGATCGACTCGAACCTGGGCCTGCGGGACCAGATCGCCGCACTCGAGTGGGTGCACCGCAATATCGCGGCGTTCGGCGGGGACCCGGACAACATCACCGTCTTCGGTGAGTCGGCGGGCGGCAACTCCGTGCTGTCGCTGATGTCCTCGCCGCACGCGGAAGGGCTGTTCAGCAGGGTCATCGCCCAGAGCGCGGACGCGTCCGTGTGTTACGGCCCCGACCGGTCGCGGCGGTGGGCCAGGATCCTGCTCGACGAACTCGGGGCGGAGGACGGCCGTGAGCTCCAGGCGCTCGAGTCGGCCGGCGTGCGGCAACTCGGCAAGGCGGGGCTGGCGTTCATGCGGCGCGCACTGGAGAACGAGCCCGGCACCCTCGGCTACGCGCCGGTCGTGGACGGCGATGTGCTCCCGATGGCCCCGCTCGACACCTTCGCGGACGGCAAGGCGCACCCCCTGCCGATGATCATCGGCACCAATCGGCGGGAGGCGGCCCTGTTCCGCAGGTTCGGCGACGAGGGCATGCCGATGACCGCCGAGCGGGTGGATCTGATGTTCGAGAACACCCACCCGGGCCTGCGGGACCGTGTACTGGCGGCGTACCCGTCGTATCCGGACGACGACGCGATCACCGCGCTGTGCGGCGACGTGATGTTCTGGAAGCCGTCGGTCGACTGCGCCGACGGGCACGCAGCGACGGCGCCCACCTACTCCTACCGCTACGACTTCTCGCCGAGACTCATGGACGTGCTCGGGCTGGGCGCCACGCACGCGACGGAGCTGGTGCCGGTGTTCGGCCTGGGGGAAACGGCGTTCGGAAAATCGATGACGACGCTCGGCGGGGCGCGTGAACTCCGCGGGGTGAGCAGGCGGATGCAGGGGCACTGGCTGCGCTTCGCCCGGGAGGGCGCGCCGATGGAGACCTGGCCGCGGTACGGCACCGGGGAGCGGCGCACGATGATCTTCGACGCCCGCGACCGGGTGGTCTCCGACCCGCGCCGTGAGCGGCGTGAGGCGTGGGAAGGGTACCGCGGCTACGTGTGACCCCGCCGGTGTCGGCTCGCTCACGTCGCTGTATTCGCGCCGATCCGGTGGCAGGATGGGGGTGCGGGGCGGCAGGCTCGTCAGTGGTGCGGTGCCCCACGCGAGGGAAGGCGGGAGGATCAGTGGCTGAACGCGATTCCGGTACGTCCGTCTCGGCGCCGGCCGGTGCGGTCTGGGTGGCCGTGGACGGATCCGAGGGTTCGGACAGGGCGGTGCGCTGGGCTGCGCGCTACGCGGAGGCCCGCTCGCTGCCGCTGCAACTGCTGCATGTGGTGTCGGTGCCGTCCGTTTTCTACACCGAGCCGATGGCCGCGCGATTCGTGGAGGAGGAGCGGACCCGCATCGGCGGGCAGGTCCTGCACGACGCCGCCGCCGAGGCGCGCGGTGCGGTGGACGGGGCGGAGCTGACGATCGGCGCCGGGTATGAGGCGGGTGCCGCGTCGGAGGTGCTGATCTCGGCGAGTCGGGGCGCGCGGCTGCTGGTGCTGGGCACCCGCGGCCACGGCGAGCTGACGGGCCTGCTGGTGGGGTCTGTGACCCGCGCCGTCACCGGCCACGCGCACTGCCCGGTCGCGGTGATACCCGCTCTGCCGGACGGCGTTCCGGACCCGGCATCCCGCACGGACGCCCCGGTGGTGGTGGGCGTGGACGGTTCCGCGCCGGGGCTCGCCGCCCTGGACTTCGCCTACGCGGAGGCGGAGGCGCGGGGCGTGGAGCTGGTCGCCGTGCACGTGTGGAGCGATGCCGCCATCCACCCGAAGCTGCTCGGATCGCGGGCGGAGGACCCGTACTGGCGGCGCGTCCAGCGCACGCAGGAGAAGCGGC
>CAYVJJ010000345.1:0-3327 GCA_964451655.1 uncultured Mycobacteriaceae bacterium
CTGCACCGCAGACCACGACACACGCCGCGCACCAGACAAAATCTTGTCCGCCAGAACGTCCAAGTCCCGCGGGTCCAGACGAACCGAATCGGTCTTGGAGTTCGCCAGCGTGTCCCACTGCTTCGAGGTCAGCACAGGCTCCGGCTTGCTACCGAGATTGATGGCCATAGCCCCCGGAGCCAACATGCCACCCTGGTCGAACACACCCAACTGGCGGGGGTTCACAGCACGCCACGCACCACCACGATGCAGCTCGAAGTGCACGTGAGTACCGGTGACATTACCCGTGGCGCCCTGCGTGCCGATCCGCTGGCCGGCGCGCACAGCATCCCCGGCGGACACCTTCACCCCACCGGGCGGGTTGTGCCCGTAGTAGGTGTAGATGCCGCCGCCGTGAGAGAGCAGGATGCCGATACCGGTACGGCCAGGGCCGATGTTCCAGCCGGTCTTGAGCACCTGGCCCGCAGCAGCCGCGTACGTCGGCCCGCCGCCCGCAATGTCGATACCGGCGTGGAAGCCGCCCCAGCGCGAGCCGAACTCGGACGTGACCGGGCCGCGGGTCGGGCGGCGCCATGCACCCGAACCCGGCCCCTCATCGTCCTTGCCCCTGATCCACGAGATCAGCCGGTCGATGATGTTCGACGCGACCTCGCCGCCCATGCGGCCGAACGTGCCCCACTGGCCCACCGTGCTCGCGATCAGGGACTTCAGCGGGTCCAGCAGTGCCGACGCCGCAGACGCCAGCCCCCCGCGCACCCAGCCTGTCACGGCACCCACAGCGCTGCCCACGACGTCGGAGACGGTGCCCCACAGGTCGCCCACAGCAGGCACCCCGGCAGCAGGGCCGGACAGTGCCGCCCGCGTCTGCGCAGCCGTGTACACGCGCCCCGGCTGGGAGAAGTTCACCAGCTCCGGCCCCTGCTCGCCGACCAGTGCCCAGCCGCCGTGGTGGTGGCCGCCGCGGGCGAACGCCGGGATGCTCACCGCATCTGGCAGGCGAGTGTCGATGCCGATAGCACCGGCGGCACGGTTGAACGCAGCAGCGATGCCGTCGTTCCAGACGGTGTTGATCACCCAGTTGATCGGGTTCCGGAACTTGTTAGCAATTCCGCGCCAGGCGTCGCCGATGCGGTCACGGATGGTGCGCACCTTGTCCAGCAGTCCGTCGAGCCGGTCCTTGAACCGGTCGATCACGTTCTCCTTGATCCAGTCCACCACGGCCTTGAATGCGGACTTGAGACCGCTCCACGCCGACGTGACGCCGCTCACCGCCGTGGTGATGGCCGACTTCCACACGCCGATGTAGGTCTGGAACGCCACCAGCACGGCGCGCTTGATGAAGTCCCAGCCCGCCTTGAGCGCGTTCTTGACCGCGTTCCAGGCGCCGACCAGGGTGTCTCGCATCGCGCGGAAACGGTCCCCGGTGCCGGCGATCTGCTCACCGATCGGCTTGAACACCTGGTCGCGCAGGAACTCCCACACGACGCGGACCACGGTCTTGATCCCGTTCCAGACCGCGTGCACGACGTTGCGGAACGTCTCGCTCTTCTTGTAGGCCACCACGAACGCGGCACCCAGGCCCACCAGCGCCAGGACGACGATGCCGATCGGATTCAGTGCCAGCACCGCGTTCAGTGCCGCCTGCACGGCGGTGAACACCTTCGTCACGCCCTGCACGATCAGGATCGTGGTCTTGTACGCCTTCCAGGCGAGCACGATCGCGCCGATGCCGGCGGCGATCGGCAGGAGCCAGTTCTGCTGCTTGATCATCCAGCCGACCAGCCCGGAGACGGCGGGGATCGCGGTGTTCTTGATGAAGTTGAACGTGGCCTCGATCGCCTGGCGGAACTTCCCGATCGGCCCCTCGCCCTCGCGGAACTGGCGCACGAACTCCTGCACGATCGGCACGGCCGTGGTCTTGATCCAGTCGGCAGCATCGCCCAGCCACTTGCCGATCGCCTGGCCTACATCCTTGGCCTTGTCCTCGATCGGACCCAGCCACTCGGTGATCCCGGAGAAGCCTTCCTTGAACATCGGGAAGATGCCCGAGAGGAGGTTCGCGCCCACGCGGGAGATGGACGCCTTGAGGTTGGCGAACGCGCCCTCGGTGGTGTTGCCGGACTCCAGGGCGGCCCCGGCGATGTTCTCCTCGATGGCGGCGTTGAACGTCTCGAAGTCCACCTTGCCCTCGGACACCATCTTGCGCGCCTCGCCGGCCGTGACGCCCATCTGGTCGGCGAGCATCTGCATGATCGGTACGCCGCGGTCGCCGAGCTGGTTGATCTCCTCCATCGTCACCCGGTTGCCCGTGGCAACCTTGTTGAAGATGCTGCCCATCTCACCCATCGACGTGCCCGCGATGGTGGCGGTGTCGGCGACCAGTCCCAGCACGCGCTCGAGGTCTTCGCCGGGAGCCACGCCAGCAGCGACCGCACCGGCCGCCGTGGTGGCAGCCTCGTCCAGCCCGAACGCGGTGCCCTGCACCGAGGCGAGGGCGTTGTCCATGATGCCCTTCACGGCCTCGGCAGAGTGCCCCAGGCCGCGGAGCTTCGCCTCGGCGTTCTCGATGTTCTTCAGCCGGGAGAAGCCGCCCGCGATGGACGCTCCGAGCACACCGGCGATCGCGCCGCCGGCGACGACAGCGCCGCGCACGCCCCACTTCTTCAGCGACTCGCTGAGCCGCGAGCCTGCCTGCTGGCCAGCCGGGGCGCCCACGCCCTCGATGGCCCTCTTTACCTCACGCTGGAAGCCCGGGAATGTGGGCCTAATGAGCACCTCGGCAGCACCGATAACAGGCACGGCTCACCCCCGATGTTCAGTTCGTCCCGGCACCGCGTCCCGGCGTGAAAATGTCGATGATGCTCTGCGCCCACTGCTCGTTGGCGCGCTCCACGGCCCGCGCAATCTCGGTGCGCGGCATCGGGTACGGCTCGATGCGCGCCGGCTTGCCGCTGGCGGATGCGATCACCGCCGCCTGCACGCCCCTGATGGCCAGCACCGCGTCACGGAGCAGCCGCTCGGTCAGCCCGAACTCCGCCAGCCGCGGCGACCAGGGCTCAGCGTCGTCGTCATCCTTGGAGCGAGACTCGGCGATGAGCGCCGCCTGCTCCGGGTCGTTGACCACAGCCTCCATGAACCGTGACGCCTGCGGCAGCTGGTCGATCAGATCGAGCAGCCCGCGCCAGCGTCGGTCACGCCACCACCGGGCCAGATCCACACCGAACTCGCTCAGGAGGTCGGCGCGGATCTCGGCCCGGTAGCGGGCGATCAGCTCTTGGAGGCGTCGCCTTCCCCCGGCCCACCGACCAGCCCCTGGTAGTGGGCCAT
>CAYVJJ010000346.1:0-3317 GCA_964451655.1 uncultured Mycobacteriaceae bacterium
TGCTCATCGACCCGGCCGCGCACGGCGGGCATCCCGAGTCGGACCTGGCGATGCTGGAGTTGTTCGGCGCCCCGAACTTCGACGTGATCCTCGATGGATACCGGGAGGCCGCGCCGCTGCCGGAGGACCGCGCCGACCGTGTGGGGCTGCACCAGCTGTTCCCGCTGCTGGTGCACGCGTTGCTGTTCGGCGGCGGATATGCGGAGTCGGTGCGGTCGGCGGTGGCCGAGCTGGTGTGAGACGGGCGGTGGCGCGGCCTACCGTCGGTGCCGCAGCCGGTGCTCCAGACCGGCGCGCACTTCGGGCCACTCGTGCGCCAGCACGGAGTACATCACCGCGTCCTTGAGTACGCCGTTGCGGTGCCGACCGTAGGCGCGCAGCACGCCGTCGCGACGGGCCCCGAGCCGCTCGATCGCCTGCTGCGACTGCCGGTTCTGCCACTGGGTCCGGAATCCCACGCACTGGCAGCCGAGCACGTCGAACGCGTGGGTGAGCAGCAGCAGCTTGGACTCCGGGTTGGTGCCGGTCCCGTGCGCCGACTCGCGGTTCCACGTGTAGCCGATCTCCAGGCGCGGCACCACCGGGTCGAGCGCGTAGTAGGTGGTCATGCCGAGCACCGCGCCGTCGGAGCGGCGGAAAGCGGTGAAGGGGACCATCTCTCCGCGCTCGGCCAGGCCAAGGCGGCGGTCGATTTCGGCGCGCATGCCGTCGGGCTCGGGCACCGAGGTGTACCAGCGGTCCCACATCTGGCCGTCACGGGCGGCGTCGACGAGGCCATCGTGGTGCTCGAGCGCCAGCGGCACCAGCTGCACCAGGCTGCCGGTGAGGGTCACAGGGGCGATGCGCCAGGGGGTGTCCACCCGTGCCATTCAACACCTGCGGCCCGGAGCACCCCGCGGCATCGTGATCTATAACAAAATCTTGGATGAACTATAGATACATGAATAGTCTGCGATGCCCCCGCTTTCCGGGCCCGGTGCGCGGGCGCCGTGACGTCCACGGCTCCCGATCGTGCCACGGCCCCTCGCCGACCCGGCCGGTGTGCGCGAATCCCGCCGGAGTTCAAGCGGACTTCTGTGTCGTTTTGCGCACACCCGTGACGGCGAAACCGTGCTCGACTGACGGTCCAGGGTGCGCGGTCACGGGGGCTGGGATCGCCTGTCGGGGTGTATCAGCATTTATTCGATAAACAGTAGATTCATGCAGATTGTGCGATGGGACAGGGGCGGTGCGGCGATGCGTCTGCGGTGGAGTCCGCGATCCGACGGGGGGCGCGCAGTGACGGGGCTCAGAGGCGGCATAGAGGACGCGGTTCGTCATCGGAATCTTCGGCAGCATAAAAGTGACGGTAGAGACCAATAGAAAGTGATGGTGAGCAGTATCGGGTGCGTCCGCCCAGGTCAGGCGGTGCCCTCGTCTTCCAATGATCTGATCACGCGGCACGGGTTGCCCGCCGCCAGCACCCGCGCGGGCACATCCCGGGCGACGACGCTGCCGGCGCCGATCACCGCGTCCGGCCCGATGCGCACCCCGGGGCACACGATCACTCCGGCCCCCAGCCACGCCCCGTCGCCGATGGTGACCGGCGCAGCGGACTCCCACCCGGCGCGCCGGGCCTCGTGGTCGTCGATCGGGTGCAGCGCGGTGAGCAGCTGCACGCGCGGCCCGATGAAGACACTGCTGCCGACGGTGATGGGGGCGCAGTCGAGCAGGATCGCGTCGTAGTTGAGGAAGGTGTCGTCGCCGATGTCGACCTGGGCACCGTAGTCGCAGGTGAACGGCGGCATGATCCGCGTGCGCGTGCCGAGCGCCCCGAGCAGCCCGCGCAGGATCTCCGTGCGGCGATCCTCCTCGTCGGCAGGCGCGGAGTTGAACTCGTCGAGCGCGCGCCGGCAGGCCTGGCGTTCCGCGAGCAGCTCTCCGTCGTCGTCGCGGTAGAGCTCGCCCGCCAGCATCCGGCGCTTCATCTCACCCATGCCGGCGACGGTAGCCGTCCGTGGCGGCGGTGGTCGCAGGACGGTCGAATCGATTCTTACGAAATCCGTAGAGTCGACTAGATTCCGCTACGCCCCGCAGGCCCGCGCCGCCCGCTCCCGGCGAGCGGCGGCGACACCGAACAGCACGCCCACCGCGGCGATGCCCGCGAAGCCGAGCGTGAGCAACTGCGCCGAGCCGACCAGCGAAGGCCCGCCGATCGCCACCAGCAGCCCCGCCAGCGCCGAGCCGAAGGTGTTGGAGATCAGCTGCACGGTGTTGACTCCGGCGGAGGCCTTCCCGGCATCGGCCTCGTCGTCGGTGCTGGCCATCGCGGCGGTGATGAAATGCGCGAACGCCATCCCGATCCCGGCGCCCGCCACCGCGAGCGTGACGAACCAGCCGGCGATCACCGGCGCGGAGGGGGAATCGGTCTGCAGCGCGCCGTACCCCAGCAGGCCCACCGCGAGAACGACGGGGCCGGTGATCTTGATGCGGGTGACCGTGCGGCGCGCCGTGGCATAGGTGGACAGGATCGACGCGATCGACCAGCCCCACGAGATCGAGGCGCCCAGCATGCCCGCCACGAACGGCTCCATCCCGCCCAGGTGCTGACCGAACAACGGCACGAACGTCTCGGTGGTGGACCCGATGGCCAGGACGACGATCCCCAGGTACACCCACGGCAGGGACGACGACAGCGAGTACGTGAACCGCGGCAGGACGGTGACCCGCGTGCGCTTCTCGGCCGCGACGAAAACGCCCAGTGCGCACACGCCGACGGCGGCCAGCGCCACGATCGCCCCGGTCGCCGAGACGACGCTGGCGATGGAGATCGCGGCGGTGGCGCCGGTGAGCACCAGAAGGCCGACGACGGGGATGCCGGCGCGTTCGCCGTCCGCGTCGGGACGCTTGCGGGGGAGCGCCCGTTGCGAGATCACGCACAGCACCGCCACGAACCCCGCCAGCAGGATGAACGCCCCGCGCCACGCTCCGATCTGCGCGAAAAGCCCGCCGAGCACGGGGCCCAGGATGTTGCCGACCCCCCACATCGCGGAAATCAGCGCCACCGCCCGCGGCCACAACCGCTCGGGCAACGCCGAGCGCAGCACCCCGAACGCGAGCCCCGTCAACAGTCCGCCCCCGAGCCCCTGCACGGCCCGGCCGGCCAGCATCAGCGCCATCGTCGGCGCCGCCGCGCACACCAGCGACCCGAGCGCGAACACTCCGAACCCGATCAGGTAGCTGCTGCGGGGGCCCCGGTTGCGCAGGGACATGCCGACCAGCATCGAGGAGATGACCGACGCCAGCAGGAACACGGTCATCGCCCAGGCGTAGTACTC
>CAYVJJ010000347.1:0-1244 GCA_964451655.1 uncultured Mycobacteriaceae bacterium
CGCCCGGACGGATACTGTCGGGGAGGACCGCGTACGCGTGCGAATCGAGGCGCCCCCTGCGATGACCCGTTTCCTGAGAGCCGCTCCCCGCAGCGCCGAGGACGTGCCGGGCGCTGCCGACGAGGTCGGCACCGTGGACGCCGCCCGCGCGCACATCGCCGCCGCCTGCTTCGACCTGCGCCCGCCGGAGCTCGTCGGTGTGGAACTGGAGTGGCTGACGTGGACGGTGGACGGGCGCCGCCCTGACGCGCCGTCACTGGCCGCGGCGCTCGGCCCGCACGCACCCACGACGCTGTCGTCCTGTTCACCGCAGCTCCCGCTGCCCTCCGGGTCGGTGGTGACAGTGGAGCCCGGCGGGCAGGTCGAGCTGTCCAGCGCGCCCTTCCCCGGGGTGGCGGGCCTGTGGTCGGCCCTGGAGGAGGACGCCCGCGCGCTGCGCTCGATGCTCGCCCGTCACGGCATCGGGATGACCGACGGTGCGGTGGATGCGGAGCGCGCGCCGCGGCGGATCCTTCCGGTGGCGCGCTACGCGGCGATGCAGGAGAGGTTCGAGCGCGCGGGGCCGCTCGGCGCGATGATGATGTGCAACACTGCGGCGATCCACGTCAGCGTCGACTGCGGTGCGGACCGGGAGGACCTGGCGTTGCGTTGGCGGATGCTCAACGCGGTGGGGCCCGCGCTGGTCGCGGCGTTCGCGGACACGGCGGCGGGCGGCTGGGCCTCCGAGCGCATGCGCACGTGGCTCACCCTCGACCCCGCGCGCACCGGGATGGAGCCGGCGGCACCCGGCGGGGACGACGACCCGGTCGACTCCTACGTCGAGTGGGCGCTCGAGGCTCCGCTGCTGTGCGTGCGCCGACCGCACGACGACTGGTCGGTGCCCGGGGACGTGCCGTTCCGGGAGTGGATCGCCGGCGCGGCGGGGGCGCCGGATCGTGCACCCACCGTCGAGGATCTCGACTACCACCTGACGACACTGTTCCCGCCGGTGCGCCCCTGCGGCCGTCTCGAGGTGCGCTATCTCGACGCGCAGCCCGCCGGCAGAGCGGGCGGCTGGCGCGGTCCGGTCGCGGTGGTCGACGCGCTCGCCCGGGCGCCGGAGACTGCTCAGCGGGCGCTGGCGATCGCCGGTCCGACGCGCGGACGATGGCGGCGGGCGGCCCGCAGAGGCCTGGCAGACGGGGAGCTGCGCGACGCTGCCGTGGCGCTGCTCGACCTTGTGGCGGAGCATCTCGCCGACGGGG
>CAYVJJ010000347.1:1344-3316 GCA_964451655.1 uncultured Mycobacteriaceae bacterium
GGCTCACGGAATTGCGACAGCATGCGCGGCGCTGCCGGGCCGGATGCTGATGGAGCCGAGAGCCGCACGATCGCGGAGGGCCGCACGATCGCACCCCGACCGAACGGAGAGGAGAACCGCGATGGCGCACACGATGGCCACCGGGGCGGGCCCCGGGGTCCCGGGCGGGGACGGCACCGCCGGGCGGCCCGACGCCGAGCGGGTGCGCGAGGCGTGCCGCACGGCCCTGGAGCGGGCTCGGCGCCGCACCCGGGGGCTCACCGGGGTGCCCGACGCGGAGCTGACGGCGCAGCACTCGGTCATCATGTCGCCGCTGGTGTGGGATCTGGCGCACATCGCCAACCAGGAGGACCTGTGGCTGGTGCGCGCCGCCGGGGGCCGGGCGGCGACCCCCGCCGTGCCCGGCGGCGACGGTGCTGCGACGCGGGACCCCGGTGCGGGGGCGGAAGCGGCGACCGCGGACGCCGCCGTCGACGATCTGTACAACGCGTTCCGTCACCCGCGGCGCTCGCGCCCGGCGCTGCCGCTGCTGGGGCCCGGGGCGGCGCGCGGCTACGCCGACCGGGTCCGCCGCACCGCGATCGACGTGCTCGACGCGTGCGAGTTCGGTGCGGCCTGCCCGTTCGACCGGGACGGGCAGGCGGGCCGGCGCCTGACGGCGGGCGGCTTCGTGTTCGGCATGGTGGCCCAGCATGAGCAGCAGCACGACGAGACCATGCTGGCCACCCACCAGTTGCGCACCGGGCCCGCCCTGCTGCAGGCGCCGCCCGCGCCGGCCGCTCCGTTGCCCGGCCTGGCGGGGACGCGCGTCCCGGAGGTGGTGGTGCCCGGCGGGCCCTTCACGATGGGCACGGACGGCGACGGCGGCCCGGAGGCCTGGGCGCTGGACAACGAGCGGCCCGCCCACAGTGTGGTCGTCCCGGCCTTCGCACTCGAGGCCGTTCCGGTCACCAACCGCCGCTATGCCGCGTTCATCGCCGACGGCGGCTACGAACGCCCCGGGCTCTGGTCGGAGCGCGGCTGGGCGCACCGTGCCGAGGCGGGGCTGACGGCGCCCGGCGCCTGGTATCCGGACGGGGACGGCGGGTGGCGCCGGCGACGGTTCGGCGTGGACGAACAGGTGCCGCCGGACGAGCCGGTGGTGCACGTGTGCTATTTCGAGGCCGAGGCGTTCGCCGCGTGGGCGGGCAAGCGCCTGCCCACCGAGGCGGAGTGGGAGAAGGCCGCACGCCACGACCCGGACACCGGGCGGTCGCGCACCTACCCGTGGGGCGAGGCGGAGCCCGGCGAGCGGCACGCCAACCTGGGGCAGCGTCACCTGTCGCCGGCGGCGGTGGGGTCCTACCCGCACGGGGCCACGGCCTCGGGCATCCACCAGCTGCTCGGGGACGTGTGGGAATGGACGTCCTCGGGTTTCGAGGCCTACCCGGGGTTCGCGGCGTTCCCGTACCGCGAGTACTCGGAGGTGTTCTTCGGCGGGGACTACCGCGTGCTGCGCGGCGGGTCGTTCGGGACGGACGCGGTCGCCTGCCGCGGCACCTTCCGCAACTGGGACCACCCGGTGCGCCGGCAGATCTTCGCCGGCATCCGCCTGGCACGCGACTGCGGCGACGCCTGATGTGCCGGCACCTGGCCTACCTGGGGCCCGCGCGCACCGTGGCGTGGGCGGCGACGCACGGCACGCACTCGCTGGCCCGGCAGGCGTGGGCCCCGGAACAGATGCGGGGCGGGGGCACCGTCAACGCGGACGGCTTCGGCGCCTGCTGGTGGGAGTCCGGACTCGGCATGATGGGCGCGCACCGCACCACGCTGCCGGCCTGGTCGGATCCCGCTCTGGGCGGCGCGGCCGGGGGCGGGGCCGCGGACGATGCCGCCGACGGCGCCGGAGGCGGGGGTGCGGTGCAGGGTGCTCTCGAACAGATCCGGGCGACGGCCGTGGTCGCCGCGGTCCGCTCGGCCACGCCGGGGATGG
>CAYVJJ010000348.1:0-1402 GCA_964451655.1 uncultured Mycobacteriaceae bacterium
GCTCGGACCTGATCGTGCGCGGCGGCGAGAACGTCTACCCCACCGAGGTGGAGCAATGCGTCGACGACTTCCCCGGGGTGCAGGAATGCGTGGTGCTGGGCGCCCCGGACGACGACTTCGGGCAGGTGCCCGTCGCCATCGTCGTCACCGAACCCGGCGCTGCGGTGTCACGCGAAGATCTGGAACAGTGGGTCGCGGACAGGCTCGCCTACTTCAAGCGGCCGGTGCGGTGGCGCATCACCGCGGACCCGCTGCCGCGCAACGCGACGGGCAAGATCGTGCGTCGGGAGGTCCCGCTCCCGCACGCGTAGAGGAGTGTGATCGGACCGTGCACGAGCATCCCGAGGCGGCCGCGGGCGATCCTGCCGGCGACGCGGACCCGGCACCGGCACCGGGCGCAGCGCCGGACACCGACACCGCTGCGGTTCTGGAATTCTGGCGTACGCTCGGCCTGCCCGGGCTGGTCGACGTGCACACCCATTTCATGCCGCGGCGGGTGCTGGACAAGGTCTGGCAGTACTTCGACTCGGCCGGGCCGCTGGTGGGCCGGCCGTGGCCGATCGCGTACCGGCACGACGAGGAGACGCGGATCGGCATCCTGCGCGGCTTCGGGGTGCGCACGTTCTCGTCGATGCTCTACCCCCACAAACCGGACATGGCCGCATGGCTGAATTCATGGGCCGCCGACTTCGCCGCACGCACCCCCGACTGCCTCCACACGGCCACCTTCTATCCGGAACCGGAGGCCGGCGCCTACGTCGACGCCGCGCTGGACGCGGGGGCGCGCGTCTTCAAGTCGCACGTGCAGGTGGGCGACTACCGCCCCGATCACCCGCTGCTCGACCCGGTGTGGGGCCGCCTCAGCGATGCGGGCGTGCCCACTGTGATCCACTGCGGCTCCGGGCCAGCCCCAGGCAGGTTCACCGGGCCCGAACCCGTGCAGCGGGTGCTGGCGCGCTTCCCGCGTCTGCCGTTGATCATCGCGCACATGGGCATGCCCGAGTACCCGGAGTTCCTCGACCTGGCCGAGCGCTACGAGCACGTGCACCTGGACACGACGATGGCGTTCACCCGGTTCACCGAGGAGACGCTCCCGTTCGATCCCGCCGAGCGGCCACGTCTGCGCGGGCTGCAGCACAAGATCCTGCACGGCTCCGACTACCCCAACATCCCGTACCCCTACGCGGAATCGCTCGACGCCCTGACGCGCCTGGACCTCGGCGACGAGTGGCTGCGGGACGTGTGCTTCCGCAACGCGTCCCGCCTGTTCGACCTCGACGGATCCGGGCGGCCGCGGACTGCGTCGGCTCACGGCTGACCGGGCGCGCGCCCCGGCACTCCGACGCCGACGAGAGGCCCAGCCGGGCCGGGGAGCGTCCAGCCGGGCCGGGGAGCGTCCAGC
>CAYVJJ010000348.1:1502-3302 GCA_964451655.1 uncultured Mycobacteriaceae bacterium
GGGCCGGGGAGCGTTCAGCGGGGCCGGGGCACCTTCTTGTCGATGAACAGCCCTTCCGCGGAGACGCAGAGTTCCCCGGCATCGTCGCGGATCTCGCCGGTCGTCCAGATCTTGCGTCCCTCGACCCGGTCCTGGCGCCCGGACACCGTGAGAGCGCGGAACAACGGTGTCGGGCGGTGGTAGCGCAGAGTGAGCTGCGCGGTCATGCCGTCCTTGCCCGCCCACGAGTTGGCCACACCCAACGTGTGGTCCAGCAGCAGCGCCGACACCCCGCCGTGCACGCACGTCGGCGGCCCCTGGTACGGGATCGTCATCGTCACCTCGCCGGCCACACCACCGTCGTCGCGTCCGCTCAACGTCAACGGCGGGGCGATGGCGTTCTCGGGCCCGGTCACCGGGTCGTGGCGGGTGATGCCCTCGCCGGACCACATGTCGACGAGCCGGTCCTGCACGGCGGGCGCCTGCGCGTCGAGATCGTCGACCACCGCCTCGAGCCGCTCGGCCACGCCGGTCAGATCGGTCCCGTCGCGGTCGGCCCGCAGCAGCGCGTCGATCAACCTCCGCGCCGCATGGGTGGCACGGTCGATGGCCGCATCGCCGCGCTGCGAGGTCAGCACCGTGCCGTCCGGGTACTCCCCCACCCGCGGCGGACGCGCCTCAGGCACTGCGCTCCGCCCGCCACTCGGCCGCGCTGGAGAGTCCTTGGAGCAGGATGGTGCAGAACGCCCGCAGATCCTCCTCCGCGGTCTCCTGCGTCACGTGGCCGTTGAGGCAGGACTGCAGGACGCCGAGCCACTGCTGGTTGAGCAGGCGCAGCAACTGCCGGTCATGGTCGGTGGGTTCGTCGATCCGCGCCGCCTCGAGCACCGCGTCGTCGAAGGCCGCGTCCACCCGTGCCGAGTCCACCACCGTGTCCACGTGCGCGGTGTTGATCGACCGGATCATCGCACCCGCCAGCAGCGGCCGCCGCATCAATGCCTTCAGGGCACGCACCGACAGCGTGGCCACCGCGTCCTGCGGCGACTGCGACGGATCCGCCGCCACCCGGTAGCCGGCCCGCATGCGCTCCACCTCGCGCGCCATGACGCCCACGAACAGGTGCGTTTTGGACGGGAAGTACCGGTAGAGGGTGCCGATGGCGATGCCGGCCTGCTTGGCCACGTCGTGCATCTGCACACGCTCGAACTCGTTGTCCGCCGCCAGTCGCGTCGCCGAGTCGAGCATGCGGCGGTACTTCTCCCACTGCAGCTTCGAGCTCGGCTCGGCGGGCACCCGGGCCTCCGCGATACGTGGCATTGCGCTCCGCACCCCATTTCCGTGATCGTCCGGTCGGCGGTCCGGCGGATGGTATCCCCCCGCGGCGGCACCGCCATCGCCATCGTGTGCCAGCGCCGTCGTTCATGCCGGACACGCGTCCGCTCACCGGAACCGGCACCCCGTCCTCACCGGTCCCGCTGTCCGGGAAGCACTACCAGTGGGTATGTGCCCGGCCATACCGTGACCTCAACCCAGTCACCCCGCATCGAGGACGGACGTCATGACCATCACCGCAGACGGCACCAACTCGGCCCGCATGATCGATTCGGGCCCGGCGCCCACCCGCTTCGCCCGCGGCTGGCACTGCCTCGGCCTGGCCGACGCCTTCCGCGACGGCAACCCCCACTCCGTGCAGGCGTTCGGCGGCAAGCTCGTGATCTGGCAGGACACCCACGGTGAGATCCGGGTGCTGGACTCGTACTGCCGGCACATGGGCGGCGACCTGTCCCAGGGCACGATCAAGGGCGACGAGATCGCCTGCCC
>CAYVJJ010000349.1:0-3277 GCA_964451655.1 uncultured Mycobacteriaceae bacterium
AAGAAGTCGAGCCCGGCCAAGAAGACCACGGCCGCCAAGAAGACCACCGCGGCCAAGAAGACGCCGGCGAAGAAGACCACTGCGGCGAAGAAGTCGAGCCCGGCGAAGAAGACCACGGCCGCCAAGAAGACGCCGGCGAAGAAGGCCTCCTCCAGGAAGTGAGTCGGAGCACGGGCGCCGCCGGGCTCTGCACACGGCGGCGCCCGGGTTCGCTCAGCGCGCCGGTGCCGGCAGATGGTCGGCGGCGATCAGTCTGCCGTGCCGTAGCGTCAGTACCCAGGAGTCCGCTTTACGAGTGGCGGTGGCGTTGACCTGCACCCCATCCTGGTCGGCCCACCAGCGCAACAGGTCCGGAATCACCCCCGACTGACTGCACACGGCTGTGCGATCGCAGGACCGGGCGATCTCCAGAATCCGTCGGCGACCGGCCGCAGGATCCTCGGCGTATGCCTCCTCCGAGAGCGTCTCCTCCGGCACGACATCGGTTCCCAGTTGTTCGGCGAGAGGGCCGACAGTGCCGACGCATCGGACCCGGTCCGCGGAGTGCACAGCAGTGGGGGCGAAGGCGGAGGTCTGCGGCACCAGCGCGTCGGCCTGGCGCCGCCCCTTGGAATCGAGAGGTCGTTCGGTGTCCGGACCGTCGAAATGGCCGCGGCGGCCGGCCCGGGCATGGCGGATGAGCACCAGCGTGGCGTCCCCGGGGCGCCGAGCGCGGAACCGCGCCAGGATCGCGCGGTCGAGATCATGGGTCAGCAATTCCACCGCCTCCCGGAACCTGACCCAGCGCAGTTCGTCGACCTCCGAGTTGGGCCGGAAACGGCCGCCGACGGACTCGGCCTCCCAATAGTCGACACGCTTGAGGCGCCGAGGCTCCAGAGCGTAGGTGACCGGTTGCAGATAGCGGCCGAGCCGCGCCCGGTACCCGGTCTCCTCCAGTGTTTCCCGGGCGGCGGCCGCAGGCGCCGACTCGGAGCCGTCCAGCTTGCCCTTGGGCAGTGACCAGTCGTCGTACTCGGGACGATGCACGAGCGCGAATTCCCGTTTGACGCCCGTGCCGCGGTAGCGCCATAGCACCGTGCCCGCCGCGCTCACGTCGGGTGAGGGGTTCATGGACCGCTTTGTCGAACTCACGGTCCGATTGTGCGCGACACCGGCCCCGGCGACGACGGCGCCCCTCGGGCGGGGTAGGAGACGGTCCGGTCAGTCGTCGGGCTCACCCCTGCTCGCACGCAGCAGTGTCTCTTGGTAGTCGCGGACGCTGGTGGCCCCGGTGGGCGAGGCGCTCCACGACCCGTCGGGACCGAGCACCCAGCAACGGGTGTCGGGGCCCAACGCGAGATCGAACAGGCCGGCCAGCACCGGAGTGATCTCCGGTGCCGTCACCCGCGCCATGACCTCGACCCGACGGTCGAGGTTGCGGTGCATCATGTCCGCGCTTCCGACCCAGTACTCCTGGGCGTCGGCGAAGTGCAGGATGCGTGAATGCTCCAGGAACCTGCCCAGGATCGAACGGACGCGGATGTTGTCGCTGAGGCCGGGGACCCCCGGCTTCAGACAGCAGATGCCGCGCACCACGATGTCCACCGGCACGCCGGCCTGTGAGGCGCGGTAGAGCGCGTCGATGATCTGCTCATCGACCAGCGCGTTGGCCTTGAGTCGGATACCCGACGGCCGGCCGGCGCGGTGGGCATCGATCTCCGCGGCGATACGCGTGACGATCCCCCGGCGGATGCCGTGCGGTGATACGAGCAGGTTCCGGTAGCGGTGGACGCGCGAGTAGCCGGTGAGGGAATTGAACAGGTCCGTGAGATCTGCGCCGATCTCAGGATCCGCTGTGAACAGGCCGACATCCTCATACAGGCGCGCGGTCTTCGGATTGTAGTTGCCGGTGCCCAGGTGACAGTAGCGACGGATCGCCGTCCCCTCGCGCCGCACGACGAGGCATGTCTTGCAGTGCGTCTTGAGGCCCACCATGCCGTAGACGACATGCACCCCGGCCTCCTCGAGCTTGCGCGCCCACCGGATGTTCGCCTGCTCGTCGAACCGCGCCTTGATCTCCACCAGCGCCACCACCTGCTTGCCCGCCTCGGCGGCGTCCACCAGCGCGTCGACGATGGGGGAGTCGCCGGAGGTGCGGTAAAGGGTCTGCTTGATCGCGAGGACATGCGGGTCGGCGGCCGCCTGCTCGATGAAGCGCTGCACCGAGGTGGAGAACGAATCGTAGGGATGGTGCACCAGGACGTCTCCGCGGCGCAGCGCGGAGAAGACGTTCTTCGCGGTCTCACGCTCACCGAACGCGGGCGGGGTGACAGGGACGAACGGGGCGTCCTTGAGGAGCGGGCGGTCGAGCTTGTGCAGCTGCCACAGGCCGGTGAGGTCCAGCATCCCGGGCACCCGGATCACGTCCCCGGGGTCGACGTCGAGCTCGCGGAGCAGCAGCTCGAGCATGTGCTCGCTGATCTCCTCCGACACTTCCAGGCGCACCGGCGAACCGAAGCGTCGCCGCGCCAGTTCACGCTCGAGCGCCTGGAGCAGGTCCTCGTCCCGATCCTCGGACACTTCGAAGTCGGCGTTGCGGGTGACGCGGAAGACGTGGTGTTCGACCACCTCCATGCCGTGGAAGAGCACGTCCAAGTGTGCGGCGATGAGGTCCTCGACGGGCAGGAACGTCGACTCCGGCGATCCGGCGGCGGTATCGCGCGCACCGGACCCGGGAGAGGTGTCGACGGGGACGAACCGGTCCACGTTGTTCGGAACTTTGACGCGTGCGAAGTGCTCGGATCCGGAGGCGGCGTCCCGCACCGTCACTGCCAGATTCAGGCTCAGCCCGCTGATGTACGGGAAGGGATGGGCGGGATCCACCGCCAACGGGGTGAGGACGGGGAAGATGCGCTGATGGAAATACTCCGTGAGCGTTTTGCGCACCTCATCGTCCATCGACTCCCAACTGGTGAGGTGGATGCCGGAGGCCTCGAGTTCCGGCAGCACCCGGTCGAGGAAGACGCGTGCATGGGTGGTGGCGGTGGCCTGGGTGCGGCGGCCGATCAGTGCGAGCTGCTCGCGCGGGGTGAGCCCGTCCGCTGACCGCACCGGCAGGCCGGCCTCGTCGCGGCGGCCAAGGCCCGCGACCCGCACCATGTAGAACTCATCGAGGTTCGACGCGTGGATCGCGAGGAACTTGACGCGCTCGAGCACCGGCAGGGACGCGTCCTCGGCCAGGGCGAGCACGCGCGAGTTGAAGTCGAGCCAGCTCAGTTCGCGGTTGAGGTACCGGTCC
>CAYVJJ010000350.1:0-3275 GCA_964451655.1 uncultured Mycobacteriaceae bacterium
ACAGCGCCGCGGCCATCCGCAGGTCGAACACCTGCACCGTCTGCAGGTAGATCTCGGTCTCCAGGGTGCGGAATTTCGTCCCGCCCAGCACCAGCACCACACCGAAGCTCGTGGCGCAGAACAGGAACACCACCGACGCCGCGGATGCGATCGCCGGCGCAAGCCCCGGCAGCGTCACCGTCGCGAACGCCCGGACCGGCCCCGCCCCCAGCGCGCGCGCCGCCTGCTCGGGCCGTGGATCCATCCGCGCCCAGACGCCGCCGACCGTACGGACCACCACAGCGATGTTGAAGAAGGCGTGGGCCAGGATGATCGCCCACACGGTGCCGTCCAGCCCGGTCCAGGCCAGCAGGTGCCCCTCGCCCAGCAGCATCCGGAACGCCACGCCGACGACCACCGTCGGCAGGACGAAGGGCACCGTCACCGCGATGCGCAGCAGGGTCTTGCCGGGCAGCCGCACCCGGGCGAGCAACCAGGCCACGGGCAGGCCGAGCACCAGAGTCAGCGCGGTGGAGGCCGCCGCCTGGCCGAGGGTGAAGCCGACCAGCCGCCCCACCTCCGGCGTCCACCACAGGCGCGGGATCGCGGCCGCGTCCCACCGGCCGGCCTCGTCCACCAGGCCGCGGTGCACGATGGCGGCGACGGGCCAGGCGAAGAACAGCGCCGTGAACCCCACCGGCACCGCGCCCAGAAGCAGCGGCCAGGACACGCGCCGCCGCGGGCGGAGCGCACGGCGGCCGACGGGGCCGGCCGCGGGCGGAGCGGCCGTCACCGCGGAGCCGCCGTCATTGCCGAGCCGCCGTCACCCGAGCACGATGTCGCGCCACTGGCGGATCCACGCGTCCCGGTTCTCCCCGATCCGCGCGGGGTCCATCGTCAGCGGATGCGCGGGCCGCGCGGCGTACTGCGCGAACTCCGGCGGCAACGGCGTGTCCCGCTGGACGGGGAAGACGTACATCTGTCCGGGCAGGTCCTTCTGGACCGCCGGGGAGAGCAGGAAGTCCACCAGGGCGCGCGCCTTGTCCGGCTGCGCCGTCCCGTTGAGCACGCCCGCGTACTCGACCTGCCGGAAACACGTGTCCTCCACCGCCCGGGTGGGCGGCGGCGTGCCGTCGGGCCCCGCCTCCGCCGGCGGCGACGAGGCGTAGGAGACGACGACGGGCCGCGGCCCGTTCCCGCTCGACCCGGAGAACTCCACCGAATAGGCCTGCGTCCAGCCGTCCACGACCTTCACGCCGTTGTCCTTGAGCGCCCGCCAATAGTCCTGCCAGCCCGTCCCCGGGTGCGTGACGATGGTGCCCAGCAGGAACGCCAGCCCGGGCGACGAGGTGGCGGGGTTCTCCACGACCGTCAGATTCCGGTAGGCCGGGTCGGTCAGGTCGTCGAACCCGGCCGGCGCGGGGACCCCGTGCTGGGCGAACCAGCGCGTGTCGATGTTCAGGCACACGTCGCCGTAGTCGATCGCGGTCAGTTCATCCGACCCCGGGACGGCGTAGTCCCGGGCTCCCCCGGCCGCGGCGGGCGGCACGTAGGGCTCGAACACGCCCTGGCCCACCACCCGGGAGGCGAAGGTGTTGTCGATGCCGAAGGCGACGTCGCCGATCGGATCGTCCTTCGTCAGGATCAGCTCGCTGGCGAGCTTGCCCGCGTCCCCGCTGTCGCGCACCTCCACCTTCGTCCCGGTCTGGTCGGTGAACGCGTCGAGCACGCCGTCGGAGAGGGCGAACGAATCGTGCGTGACCAGGACCAGCGTGTCCGGATCCTCCGATCCGCCGCCGGACAACGAGCAGCCGGACGCGGCCAGCACCGCCATCGTCCCCGCCGCCGCGACCGCCGCACGCACGGCGCGGCGCGCCGCCGGACCGAAGACGGAATCGGTGAATGCGTTCACGCTCAACTGGCTCCCTCCACCGGCATTATCCGGATCAGGTTCCTCGGGTGTGTTCTCAGCCCTGCGCCGTTCCCGGTCCGCAGCAGGCACCCCGGCCTTGCGCCACTCATCCTAGCCGGAGCGTCCGCACACCGGACCCCGGGCGCGCGCCGTGCGCACGGCGGCCGCGTGAGGGTGGCGGCAACGGCGCGCAGCGCGCACCATCGGGGCATGAGTACCGCATTGACCGCGGACGAGATCACGTCCGCCCTGCAGGATCTGCCCGGCTGGGTCCACGACCCGGAGGCGCCCGCCCTCGTCCTGGAGACGAAGGCGCCGTCCTTCCTCGACGGCATCGAGTGGGTGCGCCGCGCCGCGGAGAAGGCCGAGGCGATGAACCACCACCCGGACATCGACATCCGATGGCGCACGGTGACGTTCCGCTGCTCGACGCATTCGGACGGGGCCGTCACCGGCAAGGACGTGGAGCTGGCCTCGGAGATCAGTCGGCTCGCGCCCGGCTGAGCCCCCGCCCGCGCGCAGCCCATGCCGCCCACACGACCGTGACCACCGTCAGCGCCACGTCGACGGTGCCCAGCCACACCTCCGCGGGGGAGCCGCCGATCACCGCGCCGGCCGCCGTCCGCGGGTTGAGCAGCACCGACGACACGCCGATGAGCATCACCACGGTCCAGACGACGGCCAGCGTCCGGGCGCCCGGAAGCGCCGACACCGAGCCGTGCACAAGCCAGATGATCAACGGCAGCACCCACACCCAGTGGTGGTTCCACGAGATCGGCGAGGCCAGCAGCCCCAGCAGCTGCACCAGCAGCAACGTGCCCAGCCGGTCGTCACGCCCCAGCATGCGCCAGGCCACGACGCACAGGACGGCGAAGACCGCGACGGCGCACAGCACGATCCACTGGTCGCCCAGATCGTGGCCCGCGATCCTGCTCAGCGCGCCGCGCAGCGATTGGTTGATCGGTGCGCCCACGGGCCCGATGCGGTCCGCGTCGCCGAGCAGGTCCTCGTAATAGCGCCGCGTCTCGTCGCCGATGAGCAGCAGGCTCAGCACCACCGTGCCGGCGAATGCCACCGCAGACCACGCCGCGGCCGCCCATCGCCGCCGTGCGAGGAAATACAGACCGGTCACCGCGGGCGTCAGCTTGATCCCCGCGGCGATGCCGACCAGCGCACCGGCGGACCACGACCGCCGCGACTGCACGGCGAGCATCACCAGCAGCACCAGGAAGATGTTGATCTGGCCGAAATTGATGGTGACGCGCATCGGCTCGAGCCACATGCCGATGAGCGTCCACAGGACCGCGGCCGTGCGGATGTGCGGGGCGTCCGCCCCGTCGCCCAGGGCCATGCGCAGGGCGATGCGCACCACCGCGTACAGCGC
>CAYVJJ010000351.1:0-3273 GCA_964451655.1 uncultured Mycobacteriaceae bacterium
GACCGGTCGCGCACCACCGCCATCGCTTCGAAGAACGCCGAACGCAGCCCGTCCTTCTCGAGCTGGCGCACCGCGGCGGCGGTGGTCCCGCCCGGGGACATGACGGCCGCCCGCAGTTCGGTGGCGGTCTCGCCCGATTCGGCGAGCATCGCCCCCGCACCCACGAGGGTCTGCACTGCGAGATCGCGCGCGATGGGGCGGGTCAGCCCCAGCGCCACCGCCGCGTCGACCATGGCCTCGATCGCCAGGAAGAAGTAGGCCGGGCCGGAGCCGGAGACCGCGGTGACGGCGTCCATCGCCGACTCCTTGACGCGGCGCACCAGACCCACGGCGCCCATGATCTCCTCGACGAGGTCCATGTGCTGCGCGGTGGCGTACCGGCCGGGCGCGAGCGCGCTGGCCCCCTGCCCCACGAGCATGGGTGTATTGGGCATGACCCGCACCACCGAGGTGCCGGCCGGCAGCAGCTGCTCGAACCGGGAGGTGGGGATGCCCGCCGCCAGCGAGACGATCAGCTGGTCGTCGTCGCTATTCTCCAGGAACTCGGCCACCTCGGCGAGCACCGTCTCGACGTCGTTCGGTTTGACCGCGACCATGAGCACGTCCGCGCCCTCCGCGGCGTCCGGGATGCTCTGCGTGACCCGGATGCCGTACTCCGACGCGAGTTCGCGGCCGCGCGCGTCGAATTTTTCCGTGACCACCAGGTCACGGGCCTGCCGCCCCGCGCCCAGCAGGCCCGAGACGAGTGCTTCACCGATCCGGCCGCCGCCGACCACCGCAATTCGTGTCATGCCCCTCAGCGTGCCACGCAGGCTCCGCGTTCACGCGCCGGGCACCATCGCGAGCTGACGGCTCTGCACCACCACCGTGCCGTCCTGGTCGAGCACCAGGTGGTCCTCCTCGAACCACGTGGAGCCCACCAGCGTCCCGGTGGCCTCGATACGCAGCCAGCCGGGGCGGGGCCGGGCACGCAGATACGTGGTCAACTGGATGGTGGGCGCCCAGCCGTGGCGGCCCAGGTGCAGGGTCACAGGCGCCGAAAGGTCGCCGCTCATCAGCGCGAACAGCGCGCCGGGGTCCTCGCCGCGGGGCCGGGCCCACAACCGCATCGTCAGCGGCCCCTCCGGCGGCACGCCGGCCGCGCGGCCCGCGGATTGCGGGGCGAGGAAGTCCAGGCCCGACGGATCCCACCGGACATCGCACACCTTCGCCAGGTTGATGATCGCGCCCGCCGGATGCGTGCGCACGTCCAGCGCGTCGTCGGCGGGCTCCGGCGGCATCGCTGCCGGCCCGGGGCGGGCGGCGTGCAGCGGGGGCCCGGTCTCCGGCTCGGTGAGCGTGACCACGGCATGGACCGCCGTGCGGCCGTCCTGGACCAATTCGACGTCGGCCAGGCCGACGCGCCGACCGTGCTTACGGGGCGTCACCTCCAACACCACAGCGCCCGGATCCGGCGCCGAAAGGTAGTTGGCGCTGACGATGGACGGCTGCAGCGCGTACACGGCGGCGTCTCCCCCGGCGCCGACGGCGGACGCGGCCATCGCCTCACGTGCGGCCTGCGCGCACAGGGCGAGCATCACGCCGCCGTGCACCTTGTCCCCGATGCTCCACTCCGCGGGGATGTCCGCCCGGTAGCGGCACGGCCCCTCAGGCGTGAGGCTCATCGCCCGGGAAAAGGGCGCATCCTCGCTCATCGGTCTCCTCTCACACGACTCGGATGCCGGACCGGCGGCTCCGGCTGAGCACTGTCAGCCCCGCCGCGCGGTGCGCCGGCGCGACAGGTGGGTGCGGGCGAACGCCAGCGAATCGGCCAGCACCGCGGCCCGCTCGTCCCGGGTGCGCAGGTTCTGGGTGTTGATCTCCAGCACCACCTGGCCCGCGAAACGCTGGTCGGCCAGGCGCCCGCACAGTTCAGCGCAGGGCTCGTCGCCTTCGCCCGGGGGCAGATGCTCGTCGGTGTACGCGCCGCGGCCGTCGGCCAGATGCACGTGCGCCAGCCCGTCTCCCATGCGTTCCGCCAGGTCCAGGGCGTCCATTCCGGCCGTCGCGGTGTGCGACAGGTCCAGGGTGAAGTGCCGGTGATCGACCTCGGTGGGATCGTGGCCGGGGGCGAACACCGTCACCCCCGGCCCCGGGCCGCCGCGCCTGCGCAGACGTTTGACCGAATCATCCTTGTTGCCGCGGAACCGGTCCGCCCGGAACGGGTACATGTTCTCCACCGCGACGATGACCCCGTGGGTGTCCTCGAGTCGCTCGACCTGCGCGGCGAAGCCCCGCGCGTAGGCGCGCTGCCACCGGAACGGCGGATGCACCACCACCGTGGTGGCGCCGATCTGCCGGGCCACCTGCACCGCGCGGTCCAGACGGGGAATGGGGTCGGAGCCCCACACGCGCTGCGAGATCAGCAGGCACGGAGCGTGCAGCGCCAGCACCGGCACCTGGTAGCGGTCGATCAGGTCCGCGACCGCGTACGGATCCTGACTCGCCGGCTCCGCCCACACCATGAGCTCGAGACCGTCGAAGCCCAGCTGGGCGGCGTATTGGAATGCGCTCTCCGTGGTCTGCGGGTACACCGATGCGGTGGACAGCCCCACGGGGATCCCCCGGCCTTTCACCACTGGACCTCCTCCGTGTCCACCGCGCTCATGCGTCCCGGCGGCGTCACCGACCTCTGCCGGCTCCTCCTGGGCGCCGGTCAGCGCGCCGCAGCGGCGGCCGCCGACCGCCCCGCCCTCATTGTGTGCTGAGCACGAAGGCGAGCGGTCCGATGGTCACCACCACCCCCACCACCATGGCCAGCAGCAGGCTGATGATGTCGTCCGTCCTCCGCAGGATACGGACGACCGCCACGAGCCCCAGGATCACGAGCACGGCCAGCACAAGCGCCACGTAGGGCAGCGCGTCCCAGAGCTTCTCGAAACCCTTGAACACCGCGGCGCCCACCGCGATCCCGATGATCACCTGCAGGGCCAGGGCGCCCCACTGCCGCAGGGCGCCCTTGCCTCCGGTCTTCTCCGCATCGGCGGCGGCCGTCCCGCCATCGGCGGTGCCTGACTCCGCTCCGGCTGCGCTCGTCCCCGCCTCGGCACCGGCCGCCCCGGTCGCCGGTGCTGTGTCCGCCGCGTCGACACCGGTCCCGTGTTCCGTCACGGCACCCGCGGCAACCGCCGCGCCGCCGGCGGCGACCGCAGTGGTCGCACCGGCGCCGTCCGCGCTCCCCGTCGAGGTCTCGACGGGCGCAGGGCCGACGGTCGGAGCCGTGTCGGTCGCAGC
>CAYVJJ010000352.1:0-3248 GCA_964451655.1 uncultured Mycobacteriaceae bacterium
ATGTGCCTGTCCGCCATCGCGACCGCACCGATCGAGGGCACCGCGAACTTCGGTGTCTTCAGAATGTGAGTCTGCCGTGAACGACACACCGACGACGCAGCACACGCCGATCACCGCGGTGTTCGTGGCCAACCGCGGTGAGATCGCGCGGCGCGTGTTCGCCACGGCGCGCCGGACCGGGCGCACCACGGCCGCAGTCTATTCGGATGCGGACGCCGACGCCCCGCACGTGCACGAGGCCGACGTCGCCGTCCGGCTTCCCGGCAACACCCCGGCCGAGACCTACCTGCGTGCGGACCTGCTGGTGCAGGCGGCGCTGTCCGCGGGGGCCGACGCCGTCCACCCAGGCTACGGGTTCCTTTCCGAGAACGCCGGTTTCGCGCGGGCGGTGGCCGATGCCGGGCTCACGTGGATCGGGCCGCCGGCGTCGGCCATCGAGCTCATGGGCTCGAAGATCGAGTCGAAGAAGGTCATGGCCGCGGCCGGGGTGCCGGTGCTCGACGAGCTCGACCCCGACGCCGTGACCGCGGACCAGCTGCCGGTGCTCATCAAGGCGTCGGCGGGCGGCGGCGGGCGCGGGATGCGGGTGGTGCGCGATCTGGCGGAGCTGCCCGGCCAGATCGAGGCGGCGCGCGCCGAGGCCCGGTCCGCCTTCGGCGATCCCACCGTCTTCTGCGAGCGCTACCTGGAGACCGGCCGGCACATCGAGGTGCAGGTGATGGCCGACACGCACGGCACCGTCCACGCGGTGGGCGAGCGGGAGTGCTCCATCCAGCGTCGGCACCAGAAGGTGGTCGAGGAGGCCCCTTCCCCGCTGGTCGAGCGCGTCGACGGTGCGGGCGGCGACATGCGTGAGCGGCTGTTCGAGGCCGCGCGGCTGGCCGCGTCCGCCATCGGATACGAAGGCGCCGGCACCGTCGAGTTCCTGGCGCCCGGCGACGGTGCGGCCTCCGAGGGGGAGTTCTTCTTCCTCGAGATGAATACGCGGCTGCAGGTCGAGCATCCCGTCACGGAGTTGACCGCCGGCGTCGACCTGGTCGAGCAGCAGCTTGCAGTGGCCGAAGGCGGGCGGCTCCCGAAGGCCGGGGCGTCCGCCGCGCCGCAGGGACACGCCATCGAGGTGCGCTTGTACGCGGAGGACCCGGCACAGCAGTGGCAGCCGCAGTCCGGCACGGTCCACGCTTTCGCGGTGCCCGGTGTGACCGCGGAGTTCGCGCCCGACCGCGCCGAGCGGGGCGTGCGCCTGGATTCGGGGATCGGCGACGGCGCGGCGGTGGGAGTGCACTACGACCCGATGCTCGCCAAGGTCATCGCCTGGGCTCCCGAGCGCGGCGAGGCGGCGCGCATCCTCGCGTCCGCGCTGTCCCGCGCACGGATCCACGGGCTGGTCACCAACCGCGACCTGTTGGTCAACGTCTTGCGGCACCCGGCGTTCCTCGCGGGCGAGACGGACACGGCGTTCTTCGACCGGCACGGGCTGGACGTGCTTGCCGCGCCGCTCGCCGACGCCGAGGCGGAGCGGATCTCCGCGCTCGCGGCGGCGCTGGCGCAGGCCGCGGCCAACCGGGCATCGGCGCGGGTGGGGGCCGGTCTGCCCAGCGGGTGGCGGAACGTGCCATCGCAGCCGCAGCGCAAGGTGCTGCGCAGCGCGCGCGAGACCCATGAGGTGGACTACCGGATCACGCGGGACGGCCTGTCCACCGGGTTCGTCGACGACGTCGCCCTCGAATCCGCCACGCCGGCACGGGTGGTGCTCACCGTCGGCGGGCTCCGCCGGAGCTTCGGGATCGCCCGCTACGCCGCGACGACCGGTCCGGCCACGGTGCACGTCGACTCCCCGCTGGGGCCCTGCGCCTTCGACGCGGTTCCGCGCTTCGTCGACCCGTCCGAGATCGCAGAGGCGGGCTCGCTGCTGGCCCCCATGCCCGGCACCGTGATCCGGCTCGGAGTGCAGGAGGGCGACACGGTGGCGGCAGGGCAGCCGCTGCTGTGGCTCGAGGCGATGAAGATGGAGCACACCGTCGCGGCCCCGGCCGACGGGGTCGTCACCGCGCTGCATGCGGCGACGGGGCGGCAGGTGGAGGTCGGCGAAATCCTCGCGGTGGTGACCGACCCTGCCGAGGCGCAGGAGACCGACACGCCGGACACGGCGCGACAGGCAGGAGAAACCGCATGAGCTTCATCGAGACCGACGAGCAGAAGCAGCTGCGCGAGGCCGTGGCGGGACTGGCGTCGCGGTACAACTACACCGACTACGTCCTGCCGCGCGCCCGCCGCGGCGAGCCGTTGACCGAGCTCTGGGACGAGGCCGGCAAGGCCGGGTTCCTCGGGGTGAACCTGCCCGAGGAGTACGGCGGCGGCGGAGCCGGGATCTACGAGCTGGCGCTGGTGCAGGAGGAACTCTCCGCGCAGGGCGCCGGGCTGCTGTTGGTGGTGGTCTCGCCCGCCATCTGCGGCACCATCATCGGCAGGTTCGGCACCGACGAGCAGAAGCGGGAGTGGTTGCCGGGCCTCGCGGACGGCAGCAGGCGGATGGCGTTCGGCATCACCGAACCGGACGCGGGATCCAACTCGCATCGGATCACCATGACCGCCCGGCGCGACGGCGACCGCTGGCGCCTGCGCGGCAGCAAAGTGTTCATCTCCGGCGTGGACCAGGCGGACGCGGTACTGATCGTCGCCCGCACAGAGGACCACAGGACCGGAAGGCTCAAACCGGCCCTGTTCATCGTGCCCACGGACGCCGAGGGCTTCACGGCCCAGCGCATGGAGATGGACCTGGTCGCACCCGACAACCAGTTCACGCTGTTCCTCGACGACGTTCCGCTGCCCGCGGAGGCGCTCGTCGGTGCGGAGGACGCCGCGCTGATGCAGCTGTTCGCCGGCCTGAACCCGGAGCGGATCCTGGGCGCCGCCATGGCGGTGGGCACGGGCCGCTACGCCATCGAGGCCGCCGTCGCCTACGCCCGGCAGCGTTCGGTGTGGGATGCGCCAATCGGCGCGCACCAGGGCATCGCGCACCCGCTGGCCCAGGTCAAGATCGAGCTCGAGCTGGCCAAAGTGATGATGCAGAAGGCGGCGGTGCTCTACGACGCGGGCGACGACGGCGGGGCCGCCGAGGCCGCCAACATGGCCAAGTACGCCGCGGCGGAGGCCAGTATCAAGGCGCTCGACCAGGCGATCCAGACGCACGGCGGCGGCGGGCTCACCGAGGAGTACGGCCTGGCCGCGATGCTCGGCACCGCGCG
>CAYVJJ010000353.1:0-3246 GCA_964451655.1 uncultured Mycobacteriaceae bacterium
CCGCGGACGGCGCCGGGCGAACGGATGCCCCGGCCCTCTTCGACGCCGACCTGCTGCGTCCGCTGGTTCCCGCGGTGATCGGCGTCCTCCTCCGGCGCGGAGCGGATTTCGCGTCGGCGGAGGATGCCGTGCAGGAAGCGCTCCTCAGCGCCGTCCGCACGCGGGGCGGCGCGCCGCCGCGAGATCCCAAGGGGTGGCTCATCACCGTCTCCTGGCGCCGGTTCCTCGATGCGACGCGTTCGGACGCCGCCCGACGGGGCCGGGAGCTGACGGCAGCGACGGAGCCCGCCGCCGGACCCGTTCCCGCGCAGGACGACACACTGCACTTGTACTTCCTGTGCGCGCATCCGGCCCTGTCGCCCGCCGCGGCCGCGGCCCTCACGTTGCGCGCGGTCGGAGGGCTGTCCACGCGGCAGATCGCGTCGGCATTCCTGGTACCCGAATCGACCATGGCGCAACGCATCACCCGGGCCAAGCGGCGCATCGCCGGTCTGCCTCTGGACACCCCGGGTGACGCCGTCACGGTGCTGCGCGTCCTGTATCTGGTGTTCAATGCCGGCTATGACGGCGACGAACGGCTCTCGCGCGAGGCGATCCGTTTGACCCGGCGGCTGGCCGCGCTGCGGGACGATCCGGAGACCAGCGGCCTGCTCGCGCTGATGATGCTGCACGAGGCGCGCCGGCTTTCCCGCTCGGACGGGCTCGGCCGCCTCGTGCCGTTGCGGCAGCAGGACCGCCGCTTGTGGGACACCGCGATGATCGATGAGGCGGTGCGGGTACTGCAGGGCGCCCTCGCGCGTGATGATCTGGGCCCCTACCAAGCTCAGGCGGCGATCGCCGCCCTGCATGCCGACGCGCCGAGCGTCGCCGACACCGACTGGGTCCAGATCGTCGAGTGGTACGACGAGCTGCTCCGGCTCACCGACAGTCCCGTCGTGCGTCTCAACCGGGCGGTCGCCGTCGGCGAGTCCGACGGCCCGCAGGCCGGGCTTGCGGCGTTGGAGCGCGTCGATGCCGGCCTCCCCCGTTACGAGGCGGTCGCCGCCTACCTGCGGGAGCGCACGGGCGATGCGGACGGCGCCGCGGACCTCTATGCCCGAGCAGCCCGTCGGGCCGCGAGCATCCCGGAGCGCGACCATCTGATCCGGGAGTCCGCGCGCGTCCGCCAGGCCGCAGCGCACCGATTCCCCACCGGCAATGAAAGTCATTGAGACACGCGGGATCCGGCCGATCCCTTGCGACGGACGACGCACCGATACTCTGGAAGAGTGACCGAGATCCGGCCTACACCAGAAGCCGCCGCGGGTGCGCAGCCCGGCGGGGAGCCGCTGCGCATCCAGGAACCGCAGAACTCCGCCGAACTTCCCTACACCCTGGGCACCCACGATGCGCTGTTCGCTGCGCAGGCGGTGTCGCGCCCGTCCGCGCACCAGACCGGCCCCACCGTCGTCGACCGGCACGCCGCGATCAATGCCGCGCACCTGATGCTGGGCATCCTCGCGGAATCCGGCTCCACCGCCACGCGGGCGTTCACCGCGCAGGGCGTCCCGTTGGGGCGCGCCCGCATGCGGATGGCGGAGCTCACCCTGCTCCCCGTCGCCGGCCGCGCGGACGGCCCCGCCGGCGCCGCCCGGCCCGACGGACGGCCCCTCCTCCCCCCGATCGACGTGATCCTCGAGGATGCCCGCGCGGAGGCCGCCCGGCTCGCCCACCCTGCCGTCGGTACCGGTCACCTGCTGCTGGCGCTGTCGGGACCGCATGCCCTTCACGAGGATCTCGAAGGCCTGGGCATGGACGCGTCCGCCACGAGCCGTTTCGTGGTCTCCGTCTACGCTGACCGGCCCCCACGCCCCCGCACTGCACGCGAGACCGCCTGACCCCCGCACGCCGATCGGGCGCGTCCGCGACCGGACCGCCGCCCTTCCCCGCCGATTCGCGGTCTGCCGCGCTGCGGGGCGCCCGCGTCACTATTGTTGGCATTGCCCTGTCGTCCACGGATCGTCCGATCCGCCCCAAGGAGCGCGTCATGACCAACGAGACCGGAAGCCCCCAGCGCCACCGCGTGGTGGTGATCGGATCCGGATTCGGCGGACTGTTCAGCACGCAGGCACTCAAGCGCGCCGACGTGGATGTCACGATGATCGCCAAGACCACGCACCATCTGTTCCAGCCGCTGCTCTACCAGGTGGCCACCGGCATCCTGTCCGAGGGCGAGATCGCACCGTCCACCCGTCTGGTGCTGCGCAAACAGGACAACGCCGAGGTGCTGCTGGGATCGGTCACCGACATCGATCTTCAGGCCCGCACCGTCACCTCCGAGGCGATGGCCATCACCCGGGTGACCCCGTTCGACAGTCTGATCGTCGCCGCCGGCGCCAAGCAGTCCTACTTCGGCAACGACCACTTCTCCGAGTACGCGCCCGGTATGAAGACCATCGACGACGCGCTGGAACTGCGCGGACGCATTCTCGGCGCCTTCGAACAGGCGGAGATCTGCACCGATGCATACGAACGCGAGCGCCTGCTCACCTTCGTCGTGGTGGGCGCGGGCCCGACGGGCGTGGAACTGGTGGGGCAGATCGCCGAGCTGGCCCACCGGACCCTCCGCGGCAGCTTCCGCACCATCGATCCCCGCGACGCCCGCATCATCCTCGTCGACGGCGCCGACGACGTCCTTCCGGTCTACGGCGGCAAACTCAGCGCCAACGCCGAGCAGCGTCTGACCAGGATGGGCGTCGAGATCCACACCGGCGCCATGGTCACCGACGTCAACCGCGACGGGATCACCATCAAGAAGAAGGACGGCACCGAAAGGCTCATCCGCTGCCAGTGCAAGGTGTGGTCGGCGGGCGTGCAGGCCAGCCGTCTGGGGGGCCTGCTGGCACGCCAATCCGGTGCGGAGACGGATCGGGCCGGCCGGGTGCAGGTCAACCCGGACCTGAGCCTTCCCGGCCATCCGAACGTCTTCGTGATCGGCGACATGATGTCGCTCGACAACCTGCCGGGCCTCGCGCAGGTCGCCATGCAGGGTGGCACCTACGTGGCCAAGAACATCGCGGCCGAGGTGCACGGCCGCGCGGCCGACCAACGCAAACCGTTCAAGTACTGGGACAAGGGCAGCATGGCCACCATCTCGCGTTTCAGCGCGGTGGCCAAGGTGGGCAGGATCGAACTCACGGGGTTCTTGGCCTGGCTGATCTGGCTGGTCATCCACCTGATGTACCTGGTGGGCTTCAAGAGCCGGCT
>CAYVJJ010000354.1:0-3246 GCA_964451655.1 uncultured Mycobacteriaceae bacterium
ATCCCCACGGCCAACGAGGTGCGCGCCACGCCGGTGGTGGCCGACGGGACGATCTTCGTCGGCAACCACGGCACCGGCGAGCTGCAGGCGTTCGACCTGGCCACCGGCGCACTGCGGTGGCAGGCGCAGGCGCCCAACTGGGTGCACTCGGAGATGATCTACTCCGGCGGGACGGTGTTCGTGGGCTTCGGCAACCGGTTCGCCGGCGAGGACGGCAACCGCGGCACCGGGGAGAGCGGCGTGCTGGCGCTGGACGCGGGCACGGGGGAGATCCTGTGGCGCTTCGACACCCCCGGCGAGGTCATGCCCACCCCGGCCCTGGCCGGCGGCGCGCTGTACGCGGTCACGGGGGACAAGCACCTCTACAAGCTCGACCCCGCCTCCGGCGCCGAACTGGCGACGGTGCCGCTGGGGCACGTGGTCAGCATGTCCTCACCCGCGGAGGAGTCCGGGGTGCTCTACTTCGGCAGCGGCACGCCGAACCCGTACACCTTCTTCGCCTACGACACGGCGGCGGGGGACTTCGCCTGGACCCGGCACTTCGGCGAGTTCAACCGGGGCCTGGACGACGTGCCGCCCGCCGTGGCCGAGGGCGTCGTCGTCACCACCGCCAACACCGCGCTGCCCCCGGACATCTTCGGCAACCCGATGGAGGAGCACACCATCGTCGCGATGGACTCCGCCACCGGCGAGATCCTGTGGCGCGACCGGCTGGGCGCCGGGCCCGCGCCGGTGAACAACCGCTCCGGGGCGCCGATGATCCACGGCGGCAAGGTGTTCGTCGGCAGCCCCACCACCGGCACCACCTACGCCTACGACCTGCACACCGGTCAGCGGCTGTGGAACAAGTACACCGGGCCGGTCAAGGCGGCGCCGGCGGCGAGCGGCGGCACGGTCTTCGTCACCACGACCACCGGCGACGTGCTGGCGGTGAACGCCGACAGCGGCGAGCTCACCGGGCGTCTCCATCTGGACGGGGCGCTGGCGCCCGCGGGCCCGGTGGTCGTCGACGACACCTACCTGGTGATCCCCAGCCAGAGCCACGAGGTGGTCATCACGCGGATCGACCAGATCCCGCCGGCCTCCTGGGGCGCGACGGGGAGCCTGGGGTCGGCCGGGTCGCTGGACAACGTCGGCGGCTACCTGGGCTCCGCGGAGGGGCTGGTCGGCTCGCCGTCGTAGCGAGGCGGCGGCCCGACCATCCGGCCGCGGACCGGGGCTATCCCGCCGCGGGCCCGTGCTTTCCAACCGCGGCGCGGGGCTGTTCGGCCGTGGCTCCGGCGTGGACCGCGATCGTGCGCCCCTCCGGGATGTGCTTGCGCGACGAGACCGCCAGCGCCGCCCAGCACGCCGCCGCCAGCGCGGTGAGCACCAGGAAGATGATGCCGAGCGAGACGGTGCCCGCGATCGCCGAGATCAGCGCCGGGGTGAGGAAACCCAGGTAGGCGGCGGCGTAGAAGACGCCGGTGAGCCCCGCCAGGTCCTTATCGCCCGCGATGCGCTGCACCTCGATGAGCCCGGAGACCAGGCCGATCCCGATGCCCGCGCCGACCACCACGTTGGACAGCACGCCCACCGCCACCGACTGCATGTCGATCGCCAGCCACACCAGCCCGATGCCGGCGGCCATGACCACCAGGGCCGCCGTGAGCCCGCGGGCGGACGTCATCGAGTGCACGCGCTTGGCGATCGGCTGGATGGCGGAGGACACCCCCAGCGCGATGACGGTGGCCGCGGTGGCGAACACCAGGCCCCAGTCGCCGGTGGCGTCGCGCAGCCGGGTGGGCAGGTATCCGTAGGCGATGGCCGCGGAGCCGAAGATCCACGGCGCCGCCACCAGCACCACCCGCAGGAACCGGGGGTGCCGCGCGCTGTCGATGCGCAGCTGGCGCAGCAGCGACGAGGAGGTGTCGGGCGCGTGGGTCTCGGGGGTGCGCGCCACGACGACGGCGAAGGGGACGGCGACGACGATGTGCACCAGGAACGGCAGGACGTCGGGGATCGGCCCCCACTGGGCGAGCAGCCCCGCCACCAGCGCCCCGCCCGCCGAGCCGAGCGTGAACGCCAGCGACGCGCGGCGTGCGCCGGCGGTGAGGCCCGCGCGCAGATCGTGCGGGGCCTGCGAGAGCTCCTTGATCCAGCTGTTGCCCACCGCCATCGCGATGCCGATGGTGAACCCGGAGAACAGCCGGCCCGCGGCGATGAATCCGGGGCCGAAGTGCCCCAGCGCCAGCAGCGCGCTGCCGAGCACGGCGGTGCCCACCCCGGCGAGCATCAGCGGCTTGCGCCCGTGCCGGTCCGAGAGGGGGCCGGCCACCAGCAGCGCCGGGGCGAGGCCCAGCACGTAGACGCCGAGCAGCAGGTTCACCAGGAACGACGAGTAGTCCTGCCGGTCCTCGTACATCACCAGCAGCGGGCTGAACTGGTTGCCGGCCCAGGAGGCGACGAACACCACGCCCCAGATCGCCATCCAGTGCGGGACGGCGCGGCGCGCGGGGGATTGCGGAGCGGAAGGGGAGCGGTCTTCGGTGAGCGCGGTGGTCACAGGATTCCCTGGTGCATGGCGATGTGTTCGGTCAGGACGGCGGCGTACCCGTCGGCGTCGCCGGCGGCGAGGGCGTCGGCGAGCCGGCGGTGCTGCTGCAGGGCGGGCTGGAGCTGGTCGGGCCGCACCCGCATGAGCTGGTGGCGCAGGCGCTGCTGCCGGTCGCGCAGCAGGTGGGTGAAGTGCAGGGCGATCGCGTTGCCGGAGGCGGCGACGACGGCGGTGTGGAAGTCGTCGTCGGCGGCGACGAACGCGGCGACCGCCTCGGCGGTCAGCGGATCCGCGGCGAGCGCGAGCTCCTGGCGGTGCAGTGCGTCCTGCAGCGCGGGGGCCGCGTCGGCGGCCGTCCCGTCGGCGATGGCGCGGCGCGCCGCGGCGGCCTCGATGGCCTCGCGTGTTTCCAGGACGTCCGCGGCCTCGTGCGGCGGCATCGGGCGCACCAGGGCGCCCTTGCGGGAGGCGAGCGTGAGCAGGTGCTCGGCGGCCAGGCGCAGGAACGCCTCGTGCACCGGGGTGCGGCTGAGCCCGAGCTCCTTGCACACGGTGACCTCGCTGATGGCGGTGCCGCCGGGCATCTCGCCGCGGATGATCGCGTCCTTGATGTGCCGGTAGGCGCGGTCGGCGGCCGTCGCGGGGGCGGCCGGCGCGGCCTCGGGGGCGGTCTCGGTCGATGCGGGATCAGGGGAGGTCACGCAAGCGAC
>CAYVJJ010000355.1:0-3245 GCA_964451655.1 uncultured Mycobacteriaceae bacterium
GATCGGCGGGATCACACCTCGATCGGCGGGTGCAGGCGCTCGACGGTCCAGCGCCGGTCGCGCCGCGCCGCGAGGGCGCTCAGGGCGACCGATCCGAGGAAGACCCCGGCGAGCACCGCCAGCGACACCCACAGCCGACTGTCGACGTTGCCCAGCGTCACCTGGCGCAGGCCGTCGACCGTGTAGGTCATCGGATCCCAGGGGTGCATCCACTGGAACGGTGCGGACGTGGTCTCCACCGGATAGACGCCGCCCGAGGACACCAGCTGGAGCATGAGGAATGCGAGAGTGACCACGCGGCCCACCGACGTCCCCAGTACGACGTTGAACATCTGGATCAGGGCCAGGAAGGTCGCCCCGATCAGCAGCAGCATCCCGAAGGTGGCCGCCGGGTAGGCCGGGTCCAGATCCAGGGCGAAGCGCACCACCAGGTACATCACCACGGCCTGCGCGATGACGATCCACAGCGCCGGCCAGAACGACGCGAACACCACCCGCAGCGAGCCGAGCCTGCCGGCCAGCGGCCGCTGCTGGATGGGCCGCAGCAGCATCCAGACGATGATGCAGCCCACGTACAGCGCCAGCGACAGGAAGAACGGGGCGAAACCGATGCCGAAGGTCGGCGCGTGGGTGACGCTGTCCTCGGTCAGCCCGACCGGGGCGCCGATGGTGGACGAGACGTCCTTGCGCTGCTGCTCGTTCCAGTCCGGCACCTGCTCCGCGCCCTCGCCGAGTTTCTGGGCCAGCTCGGCGGAGCCGCTGCGCAGCTGCTCGGTCCCGTCTTTGAGCGTGGTGGTCCCGTCGGTGAGCCGGTGTCCGCCGGCGGAGAGCTCCCCGAGCCCGCTGTGCAGTTCGGTCGCGCCGCCTTCGAGTTGGTGTCCGCCGTCGGAGAGCTGCTGCAGCCCGGAGCGCAGTTCGCCACCCCCGTTGACGAGCGCGGTGATGCCGCTGCGGTACTGCGAGGACGGGTTGTTGAGCTCGTCGGAGAGCTGGGCGGCCCCGTCGCGCAGCTGATGCAGCTGATCCAGCGCCGCAGGGTTGAGGCCCTGTGTGGCCAGGGTGTGCTGCAGCCCGTCCAGTGCCGCGACGGCCTGCTGCGAGATCGGATCGGGGTTGCCGCGCAGGAGGTCGGCCACCTGCGCCACCTTCCGGGAGGCGTCCGACTGGATCTGGCCGATCGGGTCGAGCAACCCCACGACCTGGTCGACGCCGCCGCTGATCTGCGCCGCACCGGCGCCCAGCTGATCCGTGCCGGAGTTCAGCTGCCCCAGCCCGTCCGTGAGCGCCAGAACCCCGCCGGTGGCCGTGTCGATGCCTGCCGAGAGCTGCGATGCGCCGTCGGCCAGCTCGCCGGATCCCGAGTGCGCCGTATCGATGCCGTCGGACAGCGTGTGCGCACCCGTATTGAGCTCGGTGGCACCGTCGTCGAGCTGGACCGCCCCGTCCGACAGCTGCCGGGCGCCGTCGGCCGCCTGCTGGAGACCGTCGCCCGCCGACTGCAGCCCCACCAGCACCTTGTCCACGGCCTGGCTGCTGATGGTCTGGCTCACCGCCAGCTGCAGCTGGTTCATGGCGTTCTGGCCGATGATCGTGCTCAGGTAGTTGTTGGTGTCGTTGAAGAGCACATTGATCTTCGCCTGCCGCGGATCCTCGGACATCGGCGAGCCCACGGCGGCGCTGAAGTTCTCCGGCAGCGTCACGGAGAAGTAGTAGTCGCCGTCCTCGACGCCCTGACGGGCCTCCTGCGGCGAGACCAGATGCCAGTCCAGGTCGTGGCGGCCCATCAGCTCGTCGGCGACCTGCTTGCCCGCGTCGAGATGCTGTCCCTCGACGACGGCGCCGCGGTCGTTGTCGACCAGGGCCACCGGAAGCTTGTCCACCTCGTTGAACGGGTTCCAGAACGCCCACAGGTACAGCGCGCCGTAGAGCAGCGGCATGAAGATGATGGCCAGCAGCGCGATCTTGGGCATGCGCCCCTTGGCGAAGCGCTTGAGCTCGGTGCCGATCGAGAATCCGGCGAGCATGGGTCAGGCGCCTTTCTGGTGGTGTTCGGGGGAGTCCGGGTCCGTCGACTGCAGCGAGTAGAGGCTGTGCGGCGGCGCGGGATCGCGCAGCGGGTTGATGGCCGAGGCGATCACGGTGGCGTGGCGGCCGATCTCGGCGAGCCGGTGGTTGAGCGTCACCTGCTCGTCGAGAGCGCGCACCTGCTCGATGTCATCGACGAACAGCACCTGCGGGGTGGTGCGCTCGCCGTGGACGGACGGGGCCATGGCCAGCGCTATCCGCAGCAGCATCAGGTCCAGTTCGCCGAGGTCCTCGACGCGGGTGGCGGAGGAGGGCAGCGGCAGGTCGCCGAAGACGGGCCGCAGCGTGCCCTCGTAGGCCTCGTCGCCCATCCGGGGGGCGCGCCGGTACCAGGGCGTGTTCCAGGCGAGCTGCTCGTGCACGACGGTGCGCACGCGCACGGACCCGTCGATCTCGTCGATCCCCCGGAAACCGGCGATGGCGCAGAGACTGCGGACCGCGGCGGGACGGGTCCGGCCGAGCACGTCCAGCGTGCCGCCGTCCACCTTGAACCGGCCCGCGAGCGCCAGCAGCAGCGTGGTGCGGCCGGAGCCGGAGGGACCCTGGAGGATGTGCAGGCCGCCCTGTGCGATGCGCAGGTCCAGAGGCCCGAAGACGGTGCCGTCGGGACCTTCGGCGTGCAGCCCGCTCGCGGCGACCGCCGCGCGGCCGTCGGGGGCGGTGGACCCGTCGTCGGGGTGGGGCTCCGGTCCGGGGGCATCGGCCGGCGAAGGCCGGTCGGACGGGGTCATGTGCTGCTGTTCGTCGTCCACGGGGCCGTGTTCGGACACGCGGTTTCCTTTCACTCTGGCGCGGACGCCGACCGCAGCGGCGGCGCCCGCGATCGCGCGGCACGGGGGTGGGGGCGTCCCGCGCGGAGTCGGGCCGGAATCACTGCCGGATGCAGACTTTACTGGGGCGGTTCCGGACCCTACTGCGGCCCGGCGAGTGCACTCGCCGGGCCGCAGTCTTCTAGGTTGTGCCGCGGCGGGCGCCGACCGGGCCGGCGCCGTCCGCGGGGTCTGCCGAAGGGGTCAGAACGCCGCTTCGTCGAGCTCCATGATCTCGCCGTCGATGTTCTCGACGATCTTGCGGGTGGCCGTGAGCTCCGGCAGCACGTTGCGGGCGAAGAACTGCGCGACGCCCACCTTGCCCTCGTAGAAGGCGCGGTCCTTGTCGGA
>CAYVJJ010000356.1:0-3234 GCA_964451655.1 uncultured Mycobacteriaceae bacterium
CCGGCGGCGCCGTAAACGCTGTGGAGGAGGGCATGAGCGGCCGTGGATCGGCCCGGGATCGGGACGACACGCGCGCCTGCCCCTACGGTTGTGGTTGCGCTCCCGGCCCGGACGATGTTCGCTTTCATGTGACCGGTACTGCCGGGAGCCCGTTCGGGCGGTGGACCGCCGCCTGAGACCGTCGAAAGAATGGAGATGCCCACCGTGGTCGCCGCGGACGCCCAGAACTACCCGCAGATGCTCGGGATCGACGCCGAAACGGTGGTGCAGGAGGTCGGATGGGACGACGACACCGACGACGCTCTCAGGGAGGCCATCGAAACCGTCATCGGCGGGGAGATGGAGGACGTCGACACCGACGAGGTGGTCGACGTGGTCGTCCTGTGGTGGCGTGACGGGGACGGTGACCTGGTCGACGAGTTGATGGACCTCATCAGCCCGCTCTCCGAGGAGGGCTTCGTGTGGGTCCTCACCCCCAAGACCGGCAGCCCCGGGCACGTCGAGCCCAGCGAGATCGCAGAGTCGGCCCCGACCGCGGGCCTGATGCAGACCTCGTCGGTGCAGTTGGGTGCGTGGACGGGCAGCCGTCTGGTGCAGCCCACGTCGCGTGCGCTCAAGCGCTGAAGGCGGTGACCGTGACTGAGCCGCAGATCGTCGCAGTGGGGGACGAAGCCCCCGATTTCACGCTGAAGGACCAGGACAATCAGCCGGTGACCCTCTCGTCCTTCCGCGGCCGCAAGAACGTCCTGCTGGTGTTCTACCCGCTGGCGTTCACCGGCGTGTGCCAGGGTGAACTCTGCCGGGTACGCGACAACCTGCCCGTGTTCCAGAACGACGACACGGAGATCCTCGCCGTGTCGGTAGGGCCGTCACCGGCTCACAAGATCTGGGCGGCGGAGCAGGGCTACACGTTCCCGCTGCTGTCCGACTTCTGGCCGCACGGCGAGGTGGCGCAGCAGTACGGGGTCTTCAACGAGACCGCCGGCATCGCGAACCGCGGGACGTTCGTCATCGACAAGGCGGGTATCGTCCGCTTCGCGGAGATGAACGGGCCCGGAGAACCGCGCGACCAAGACGTGTGGGAGCAGGCTCTGTCGGCCCTCGACGGGTGAATACGCTAGATTGCTGGTCGCACCGGCCATCATGCCTGCGGGGATGCGGGCGTGCCGGAGCACGTCGGGGCGTGTAGCTCAGCGGTAGAGCACCTGTCTTACACACAGGCGGTCGCTGGTTCGATCCCAGTCGCGCCCACCGCAAAGGAACGCCCCTCACCTGCACGAACGGGTGAGGGGCCGGGTCGTGTGCGCAGTGTCCGGCGGCGGCGCCCGCCGCAGCGCATTCCCGGGGATCTGTGCGCAACCGGCCGCGCGGAAACGCAGTCGCGCGTTGCCGCCGCGCACCGGCGAAGTCGGGAAACCATGCGCACGGTGATATTCACGGACCGCGATTCCGGGTGAGAGGACACGCAGGCCTGGCCCTCGAACGATAATTCAACGTATGGTAGCGATCATGGTGTCGTGCGGGGCCGCCGGATCGGTGCCGTGACGAACACGCCACGCCCGCCGATCGAGCGGAGGGACCTGGCCACCGGTGATGCCGAAGAGGTGGCCGAGTATCTCCGCCGCGTCTACGTGGACCATCACCCGCGGGTGCGCCGGGCCGTCAACGGTGCGCGGCACGATTCCCGTCTGATGGACGGAGGGGCCCTCCGCGCGACCGCGACCAACACCACGCTGAGCTTCAGCACGGATACGGAGCCGTTCACCGATGCGGTGGTGCGGGTAGTGCACTCCGGGCGGCTCCGATCCACTGCATGCGGCGAGGAGCTGTCACTCGGTCCCGGCGCGGTGGTGTGCTATCGCCCCGCGCACGCGTACCGCATCGAATGGGAACGAATGAAGTCCACCGGGCTGACCGTCCCCATGAAGACCATCGAGACCCGGGCGCGTGCCAGGGCCGACCTCGACGCAGGTCTGCTGCGGTTCGAGGGAGGCACTCCGGTCAGCCCGGCGCTCGGCGCCTTCTGGGCGAGGGTGTCCGCGTTCGTCGTGCGTGAGATGTTCTCGCCCGACACCGTCCTCGCCGAGCCGTTGGTGGCGGATCAGGTCCTGCAGTTCGTCGCCGACGCGATGCTGTCCGTGTTCCCGAACACCGCGATGAGCGCGCACGGCCGGCGGGGGCCGGGCGGCGTGGCGCCCGCCGCGGTGCGGCGTGCGGTCTCCTACCTCACGCAGAATGCGGACCGGCCGGTCACGCTCGACCAGATCGCCGACGCGGCCGGTACCCGGCCGCGTGCGATCCAATACGCGTTCCGGCGCTACTACGACACGACTCCACTGGGTTACCTGCGGCGACTGCGGCTCGAGCGCGCGCACTGCGATCTGCAGGCCGGCGATCCGTCCCGCGGCGACACCGTCGCGCGCGTCGCCCACCGATGGGGTTACACCAGTACCAACAGCTTCGCCACCGCGTACCGCAACGTCTACGGCGTCCCGCCCAGTCTCACGCTGCGGACGTGACCGAGCGGACACCTTCCCCGATCGGACGTTCCTTGCCCGTGCGAACGGGGCCGGCCCGTCGCAGGCGGTGCGGGTCGGAAGTGTTCACTCCGGCTCGTACTCGTCGGGGTCGCCGAGCGGCTCCTCGCGTTCCTGGTCGAGCGCGTCGGCTTCATCCACGAAGCGTTCGCTGACCGGTCCGTCGGGATAAATGGGTCGTTCCGAGTCGTCCACGGGCGCCGACTGATCCGCACGGTCGGCCTCCGACATCACATCGACCTCGTCGTCGCCGAGCGCGCCAGCCGACGAGCCATGGCGGGCGGTCCTGTCTGCTGAGGTGCTCCTGTTAACGGCCATACCACATCGTATGCGAACTTCCCTGTGCGCGACGGGCTCCGCACGACACGGCTGGTGGGACGCTCAGACCTTCCTGCCGTACCTCTCGGCGAGGGTACGGCGCTGAGCCTCCGGCAGCTCCTCGGCGGGGGTGCGTTCCGGCGCCTGCACCGGATGGTGCTCGCGCTTCTTACGCCGCCCCCGCAGCACGTGCGCGAACTCGTCGTCGATCGCGTGGTCGATCGCGTGGTCGGCTCCGTCGGCCGGGCCGGCGCCACCGGTGGTGCTCGCCGGCTCCTCCGCGCTGCCTGCGCCCGACTCCGCGGCGCGGGTCCCGTGCCGCCCCTGCGGAGACGCCGCGACGGTGCTGCCGTCTTCGCCGCCGGAACCGTCGCTGTCG
>CAYVJJ010000357.1:0-3232 GCA_964451655.1 uncultured Mycobacteriaceae bacterium
GACCACCTCGGATGATGGTTACCCGGCAGTAGCCGCGGTGCATCGAGCACCGTGCCATTGCATATTGGTAGTACTCCCGGTTACGGTAACAGCACACCAACACCTTGGTCCCCGGCGACGCGGACCGACCGGAGTGGGAGGCACACCATGACCATCACCGCAGATTCGCGCACCGAAGCCGCGGACGACGGGATCGCCCGGAACGGGATCGCGCCGGGCGGAACCGGGCAGGACGGCCACGATGACACCGCCCACGATGGCCCCGGCGGAGACTGGGCCGCCCAGGACGCCGCGTACGAGGAGCGTCTGCGCCTGCTGTCGGAGGGCTCGGTCAACAAGAACTTCCAGCCGTACAGGGACATCGCGTGGGATTCGCCGGAGTTCGCGGTGGTCCCCGACGACGACCGTTGGATCCTGCAGCGTGAGACCGATCCGATGGGCGGGCACCCCTGGTATCTCGCGCAGTCGAGGGAGCGTCGGATCGCCATCGGCATGTGGAGGCAGGCGAACGTGGCCAAGGTGGGCCTGCAGTTCGAGAACATCCTGATCCGGGGCATGATCCAGTACGTCTTCGTGCAGCCCAACGGTTCGGCCGAGGCGCGCTACTGCACCCACGAGTGCATCGAAGAGTGCAACCACACCCTGATGTTCCAGGAGATGGTCAATCGCATCGGGATGGACGTGCCCGGGATGAACCGGGTTCTGCGCGGCATCGGGAAGGTGCTCCCGCTGGCCGGCTCGTCGCTGCCGCTGATCTTCTTCATGGGCGTGCTCGGCGGTGAGGAGCCGATCGACCACCTGCAGAAGGCGATCCTGCGCGAAGACGGCGACATCCACCCGATCATGAAATCGGTCATGCAGATCCATGTGGCCGAGGAAGCCCGTCACATCTCATTCGCACACGAGTTCATCGAGCGGCGTGCTCCGCGCTTGTCGCGGATCCGCCGGTTCGCGTCCTCGCTGGCCATGCCGGTGATCATGCGCATCCTGTGTGACGCGATCGTCGTGCCGCCCAAGGAGTTCTGGGACACCTTCGAGGTGCCCAAGTCGGTGCGCAAGGAGCTGTTCTGGGACAGCCCCGCGGCCCGGGAGGAGCTGTCCGGCTATTTCGGCGACGTGCGCATGCTGGCCGAGAACGCGGGCCTGATGAACCCCGCGGCCAAACTGGTGTGGAAGGCCTGCAAGATCGACGGCCGGTCGTCACGGTTCCGCAGCGAGCCGCACCGCTGACCCTCCACCCGTGCGGGCCGGCGTCGGCGCCGGCCCGCACGGCAGAATCCAGAACGGAACGATCGCCGTGCCCCATGTGATCACCCAGCCCTGTTGCAGTGACGCGTCGTGCGTGTACGCGTGCCCGGTCAACTGCATCCACCCCACGCCGGACGAGCCGGACTTCCTCACCGCGGAGATGCTGCACGTGGACCCGGACGCCTGCGTGGACTGCGGCGCGTGCGTGACGGCGTGCCCGGTGGACGCGATCCTCCCGGAGTCCCGGCTGGACGAGGATCAGCGCGTATTCACGCAGATCAACGCGGATTTCTACCGCGAGCAGCGCGACCGCCCGGTGCTCGCGCCCGTGCAGCCGGCGGCAGCCGTGGCGCCCCGCCCGGACGGGCCGATGCGGGTGGCGATCGTCGGCTCGGGGCCGTCGGCGATGTACGCGGCCGACGAACTGCTCACCCAGCCCGGGGTGCAGGTGGACGTGTTCGACCGGCTGCCGGTCCCGCACGGGCTCGTCCGGCGGGGCGTGGCGCCCGACCACCAGGACACCAAGCGGGTCACGGGGTTGTTCGACCAGATCTCCGCGCAGGACGGCTTCCGCTATTACCTCGGCGTCGCTATCGGTGAAGACCTGACGCATCAGGAGCTGCTGGACTCGCATCACGCGGTGATCTACGCGGTCGGCGCGTCCTCGGACCGCCGGCTGGGCATCGACGGCGAGGATCTGCCGGGTGTCGGGTCGGCCACCGACTTCGTCGCCTGGTACAACGGCGACCCCGACCATGCACACGACGTCTACGATCTGTCGCACAAGCGCGCCGTAATCATCGGCAACGGCAACGTGGCCCTGGACGTGGCCCGCATCCTCACCTCCGACCCGGAGGCCCTCGCGGCGACCGACATCGCCCCCTCCGCATTGGAAGCTCTGCGGGACAGCGGTATCGAGGAGGTCGTGATCGCCGGTCGGCGCGGCATGGCGCAGTCGGCGTTCACCGTGCCCGAGTTCGCCGGGCTGATCCGCACGCCGGGCGTCGATGTGGCGGTGGGGCCGGAGGCACCCGACGGTCACGATGACGCGGTGCTGGACGACACTGCCCGCGCCGGCCTCAGCGCGGATGCACTTCCGCACGCGCAGCGGCACAAGCTCGCATTGCTGGGCAACCTCAGCCTGGCATCGGAGGCCGCCCGCCGGCGCATCACGATGCGGTACCTGCTGTCGCCGACGCGCATCGTCGCCGGCGAGGGCGGCGCGGTGAGTGCGGTCGAGTTCGCGCGCAACCGCTTCCGTGACGGAACCGACCGCGTGGAACCGTCGGGGGAGTCGCTCACGGTGCCGGCGGGGCTGGTGCTGACCTCCATCGGATACCGCGGCCGTCCGGTTCCGGGCGTGCCGTTCGATGAGGCCACCGGGACGATCCCCAATGCGGAGGGGCGGGTGCTGACGTCGCCGCCGGGTGACGTCCCGGCCGGCGGCACTGCCGGACAGGGGCCCGGCGTGCGGCCGGATCGAGTACGCGGCACCTACGTCACCGGGTGGGCCAAGCGGGGCCCCAGCGGATTCATCGGGACCAACAAGTCGTGCGCCCGCGAGACGGTGGTGCGGCTCGTGGAGGACTTCAACGAGGGACGGCTGGCGCGCCCGGGTATGGATGCGGGGCGCTTCGACGCGCTGGTGCGCAGCCGTCGGCCCCAGGTGATCGACCGTGCAGGATGGCGGGCGATCGATGCGGCCGAGCGCAGCCGCGGTGCCCTCGACGGCAGCGTGCGGCGCAAGATCGTCGACCCGGACGAAGCGGCCGCCGCCGCAGCCGCGGCGGTACCGGGGCGGCCGCGCCGGCCCGGCCTGCTGCGCCGGCTCGTCGGACGGTGAACCGACGCCCGGCGACGGATCAGCGCCGCGGCCTCAGCCGCCTTCGGCAGTGAGGTAGGCGGCGATCTCGGTCCGGGTGCTCAAATCCAGCTTGGTCAGCACGTGCGAGATGTGCGTCTGCACGGTGCGCGGGGAGATGCC
>CAYVJJ010000358.1:0-3220 GCA_964451655.1 uncultured Mycobacteriaceae bacterium
TCTTCCAAGGAGACACCGATGGCCGACAAACTGCGCATCGCCGCCACCCCCCGCACCGAATTCGGCAAGGGCCCCTCGCGCCGCGCCCGCCGCGACGGCTTCGTCCCGGCCGTGCTCTACGGCCACGGGGCGGACCCGGTCCACCTGAACCTCCCCTCGCTCGAGTTCGCCGCGATCGTGCGCAACCACGGCACCAACGCCATCGTCACGCTCAGCGTCGACGGCAAGGACCACATGGCGCTGACCAAAGAGGTCAGGATCCACCCCGTGCGCAACTACATCGAGCACGCCGACCTTCTCACCGTCAAGCGCGGCGAGAAGGTGGTCGTCGAGGTGCCGCTGATCGTCAACGGCGAGGCCGCGCCCGGCACCCTGGTCTTCCACGAGGTCACCACCGTGCGCCTGCAGGCCGACGCGCTCTCCATCCCCGAGGAGATCGAGCTGTCCATCGAGGGTGCCGAGGTGGGCACCCAGATCCTGGCCGGCGAGATCACCCTCCCCGAGGACACCGAGCTGGAGGACGACCCCGAGCTGCTGCTCGTCAACGTCGTCGAGCAGAAGGCCGCTCCCGCCGAGGACGAGGAGGAGTCCGAGGGCGAGGCCGCCGAGGGCGGCGCCCCGGAGGCCGCCGAGGAGGAGTGACCCGCCCGGGCGGCCGGCCCACGGCGTCCGCCTACCGTGCGCCGCCGGCGGCGCGCCTGCCTTTCCCGGGCGGTGCGCCGCCGGCGGTCGCTCATTCCGGCGGATGCGATGATGGGCCGGTGGACATGCGGGGACGGCACGGAGACGGCGCGGCGACGATGAGCACCGGTAGGGCCTCCCCTCCGCAGCCGGACGTCCGCCCGCTCATGGTCGCCGGGCTCGGGAACCCGGGTCCGCAGTACGAGCGCACCCGTCACAACATCGGATTCCAGGTGGCCGACGTGCTCGCCGCGCGCATGTCCGTCCGCTTCACCGTGCACAAGCGCAGCGGAGCCCACATCGCGCAGGGCCGCCTGGCCGGCCGCCCTGTGACGGTGGTGAAGCCGCGGGCGTTCATGAACGTCTCCGGGCGGCAGGTGGCGTCCGCGGCCGCGTTCTTCTCCATCCCCGCCGACCGGCTCGTCGTCGTGCACGACGACCTGGACCTGGACTTCGGGACGATCCGGGTGAAGTCCGGCGGCGGCGAGGGCGGCCACAACGGGCTGCGCTCGGTCACCTCCACCGTGGGTACCCGCGACTATCTGCGCGTGCGGGTGGGCATCGGCCGGCCGCCGGGCCGGATGGACCCCGCCTCCTACGTGCTCAAGCCGTTCTCGTCGTCCGAACGCCGGGAGCTCGGTGTGCTGTGCGAGGAGGCGGCGGACGCGGCCGAGCTGGTGGCCGAGCGCGGGCTGCAGGCCGCGCAGAACCGGCTGCACGGGGCGTGACCGGCGGCCGCCCCGCCCCGGGTAAACTGGATGATCGGCTGCGCGCCGCCGGCGCCCGCCGTCGCGCCCGTCCCCGCACGGACCCGTGCAGTCCCGCACCATCGTCTTCCCGGAAGGATCCCCGGTGACCACCGAGCCCGCGTCGGCCCTCAACAGCGACAACGCCTCGGCGGCCCGCTCCTCCGACGGGTCGGCCGGCGGATCCCTCGCCCACGAGGCGGCACGGCGGCGCACGTTCGCCGTGATCTCGCATCCGGACGCCGGCAAATCCACGCTCACCGAGGCGCTGGCGCTGCACGCGCGGGTGATCGCGGAGGCCGGCGCCGTGCACGGCAAGGCGGGCCGCAAGTCCACGGTGTCGGACTGGATGGAGATGGAGAAGGCGCGCGGGATCTCCGTGAGCTCCACCGCTTTGCAGTTCACCTACGACGACCACGTGATCAACCTGGTCGACACCCCCGGCCACTCGGACTTCTCCGAGGACACCTACCGCGTGCTCACCGCCGTGGACGCCGCGGTGATGCTCATCGACGCCGGCAAGGGCCTCGAGCCGCAGACGCTCAAGCTGTTCCAGGTGTGCCGGCACCGCGGCATCCCCGTGATCACCGTGATCAACAAGTGGGACCGGCCGGGCCGCTCCCCCCTCGAGCTGCTCGACGAGATCGAGGAGCGCATCGGCCTGATCCCCACCCCCCTGTACTGGCCGGTGGGGATCGCCGGGGACTTCCGCGGCCTGCTGAACCGGCGCGACGGCTCCTGCATCCGGTTCACCCGCACCGCAGGCGGCGCCACCGTGGCCCCGGAGGAGCATCTGGACGCCGCCGCGGCCGCGCAGCGCGACCCCGACGAGTGGGCGACCGCCGTCGAGGAGAGCGAACTGTTGGCGGAGACCGGCGCCGACCACGACCAGGAGATGTACCTCGCAGGGCAGACGTCCCCCGTCATCTTCGCGTCGGCCATGCTCAACTTCGGGGTGCGGCAGATCCTCGACACGCTCATCGCGTTCGCGCCGCCGCCGCGGGCCCGCGAGGGGGTCGACGGCACGGACCGTGCGGTGACGGACCCGTTCAGCGCTGTGGTGTTCAAGGTGCAGGCGGGTATGGACACCGCGCACCGCGACCGGCTGGCGTTCATCCGCGTGGTCTCCGGCACCTTCGAGCGCGGCATGGTGGTCACCCACGCGCAGACCGGCCGCCCGTTCGCCACCAAATACGCGCTCACGGTGTTCGGCCGCGACCGCAACACCGTCGAGGACGCCTACCCCGGCGACATCGTCGGCCTCGTCAACGCCAACGCCCTCGCGCCCGGGCACACCCTGTTCAGCGACCCGCGCATCGAGTTCCCGCCCATCCCCTCGTTCGCGCCGGAACACTTCGCGATGATCAGCGCGCGCAGCGCGGGCAAGTACAAGCAGTTCCGCAAGGCCATCGACCAGCTCGACACCGAGGGTGTGGTGCAGGTGTTGCGCAACGATGCCCGCGGAGACGCCTCCCCCGTCATGGCCGCGGTGGGCCCCATGCAGTTCGAGGTGGTGACCGCGCGCATGCAGGCCGAGTTCGGCGTGGAGACCGTGGTGAACAACCTGGGGTACTCGGTGGCGCGGGAGACCGACAAGGATTCCGGGCCGCAGCTCGACCGCCAGCGGGGCGTCGAGGTGTTCACCCGCTCGGACGGCGTGCTGCTGGCGTTGTTCAGCGACAAGTGGCGGCTGCAGTACATCGAGAAGGAGAACCCGGACCTCACGATGCGCCCTCTCGTCGCCGCAGGCGACTGAGACACTGCCGCAGGCGACTGAAACACCGCCGCAGGCG
>CAYVJJ010000359.1:0-3211 GCA_964451655.1 uncultured Mycobacteriaceae bacterium
TCGGTGTCGCGGATGGTCTTGAGGATCGCCTGCACGGCGAGCGGCCCGTTGGCGGCGATGAGCCCGGCCAGCTCGAGGGCCTTGTCCAGCGCCGAGCCGTCCTCGACGACGTGCCCGATCAGCCCGTACTCCAACGCCTCGTCCGCGGAGATGAGCCGCCCGGTCAGCAGCAGCTCCGCGGCCACGGTGTAGGGGATCTGCCGGACCAGGCGCACCGCGGAGCCGCCGAGCGGGAACAGCCCCCACTTGGCCTCGGCCACGCCGAACCGCGCGCTGCGGCCGGCCACCCGGATGTCGGTGCCCTGCAGGATCTCGGTGCCGCCCGCCACGGCCGCGCCCTCGACCGCGGCGATGAGCGGCTTGGTCAGCCGCCGGCCCTTGAGCAGCGCGGGCAAGACCGTGACGTCCAGCCCGCCCGACGAGCCCCCCGCCGGGGCTCCGGAGGAATCCTCGCCGCCGCTGCGCATCGACTGCCCGGGCGGGGCGCTGTTCATCGCCTTCAGATCCATGCCCGCGCAGAAGGCGCCGCCCGCCCCGGTGAGGACTGCGGCCCGGATGTCCGGATCCTCGTCGACCATGTCCCAGGCGGCCTGCATCGTCGCCATCATGTCCGCGGAGAGCGCATTGCGTGCGTCGGGCCGGTTCATGGTGACGATCAGGACGTGTCCGTGCTTGTCCACCAGGCAGTCGTCGCTGCTGATGTCCATCCGTGCGGTGTCGGTCATCGGGTCTCCGGTGTGTTCGGTGCGGTGATGGGAGGTCGGTGATGGAACAGCGGTGATCCCCGGCGGTGAGGTGCCGCGTCGTGTGCGGATCAACCGTGTGTCGTGCGTCGGCGGAACCGTCGTCGGTGACGGGGATCTCGTCCAACGCTTGCCTGAAACCGTAACACGTTCTAGTTTTAGTGCTGTGGCTCTCAACATCGCTGACCTCATCGAGAACTGTGTCGACCTCGTGCCGGACCGGATCGCACTGGAATCCGGCGACCGCACCCGCACCTATGCGCAGATGGACGAGCGTGCCAACCGTCTCGCCCACCATCTGATCGCCCAGGGCGTGCGGCCCGGTGACAGGGTCGGTCTCTACAGTCGCAACACCATCGAATGCATCGAAGCGATGATCGCCATCTTCAAGGCGCGCGCGGTGATGGTGAACGTGAACTACCGGTACGTGGAGAAGGAACTCACCTACATCCTCGACGACTCGGACGCCGTCGCGCTCATCTACGAACGCCGCTACACCGACAAGGTGGCGGCCATCCTTCCGGAGCTGCCGAAGATCACCGCCACCGTCGTCATCGAGGACGGCACCGACGTCGACCACGGCGGACACGGCGCGGTGCGCTACGAGGACGCGCTGGCCGCGCAGTCGGGGGAGCGGGACTTCGACGAGCGCTCCGGCGACGACCTCTACTTCCTCTACACCGGCGGCACCACCGGCATGCCCAAGGGCGTGATGTGGCGCCAGGAGGACGTGTGGAGGGTGCTCGGCGGCGGCATCAACTTCCTCACCGGCGAATACGTCGCCGACGAGTGGCAGCTGGCCCGCGAGGGCGCGGAGAACCCGCAGATGGTGCGCTACCCGATCCCGCCGTTCATCCACGGGGGCTCGCAGTGGGCGGTGTTCCAGAGCCTGTTCACCGCCGGCAAGGCCGTGGTGTACCCGGAGTTCGACGGCGACTTCGCCTGGCAGGTCATCGAGCGGCACGGCGTCAACGTGCTGTTCATCGTCGGCGACGCGATGGCGCGGCCCATGATCGACGGGCTGCTCTCGGGCAAGTACGACACCTCGACGCTGTACGCGATCGCCTCGTCGGCCGCCCTGTTCTCGCCCTCGGTCAAGCGCCAGTACCTCGACGCGCTGCCGAACACTGTGCTCACGGATTCCATCGGCTCGTCCGAGACCGGTTTCTCCGGCATGGGCATGGTCACCAAGGACACCAAGCTCGACGGCGGCCCGCGCGTGAAGATCGACGAATCCACCAAGGTGCTCCGTGAGGACGGCGAGCCGGTGCGGCCGGGCTCGGGCGAGGTGGGCATGCTCGCGCGCTGCGGCATCCTCCCGCTCGGTTACCACAAGGACGAGGAGAAGACCGCGAAGACCTTCCGCACCATCAACGGCGTGCGGTACTCGATCCCCGGGGACTACGCGACCGTCGACGAGGACGGCACGGTGACGATGCTGGGCCGCGGTTCGGTCTCGATCAACACCGGTGGGGAGAAGGTGTACCCGGAGGAGGTCGAGGGCGCGCTCAAGTCGCATCCCGACGTGTTCGACGCGCTGGTGGTCGGCATCCCCGACGAGCGGATGGGCAGCGCGGTGGCGGGAGTCGTGGCGGTGCGCCCGGGCGCGGAGCCCGGGTTCGAGTCGATCGACGCCGCGGTGCGTGAGCACGTCGCCGGATACAAGTCACCGCGGGCGCTGTGGTTCGTCGACGAGATCAAGCGCTCGCCGGCCGGCAAGCCCGACTACAAGTGGGCCAGGTCGGTGACGGAGTCGCGCGGGCCCGACGCGGCGAAGCCCGGTTCCGCCGCGAAGAACGACACCGCAGCGCAGACGGGTGCCGGCACCACCGCCGTCGCCGCCGAGCGCTGACCCCAACGGATACGAGGAGACCTGTGCGCACACCGATCTGCGAGAAGCTGGGCATCGAGCGGCCCGTCTTCGGCTTCACCCCCTCCGAGCACGTGGCGGCGGCGATCAGCCGCGCGGGCGGCCTGGGCGTGCTCGGCTGCGTCCGCTTCAACGACCCGGACGAGCTCGAGGCCACGCTCGCGTGGATGGATGAGAACACCGACGGCAAGCCCTACGGGGTGGACGTGGTCATGCCGGCGAAGGTGCCCACCGAGGGCGCGCCGACGGACCTGGAGTCGATGATCCCGCCGGAGCACCGGGCGTTCGTCGACCGCACCCTCGACGATCTGGGCGTACCGCCCCTGGACACGGGCGTCGAGCATGCCGCGGGGGTGCTGGGATGGCTGCACTCGGTGGCCCGGGCGCAGGTGGACGTGGCGCTGCGGCACCGCCCCGCCCTGATCGCCAACGCGCTGGGGTCGCCGCCCGCCGACATCATCGCCGAGGCGCACGGGCACGGGGTCCCGGTGGCGGCCCTGGCCGGTGCGGTGCCGCACGCGCTGCACCACGTGGACAGCGGCGTCGACATCGTCATCGCCCAGGGCTACGAGGCCGGCGGGCACACGGGCGAGATCGC
>CAYVJJ010000360.1:0-3210 GCA_964451655.1 uncultured Mycobacteriaceae bacterium
CGCGGCTACGATCTGCGGATATGAGCCTGGATCCGCATGCCAACAGCGTCGACGGCGTTCTGCGCCGCTCCGCGACGCGTCACCCCGGCCGGAACGCGCTGGTCTTCGGCGGCCGGACCTGGACCTATCGTGAGCTGGACGAGGCGGTCTCGCGCGGTGTCGCCTGGTTGCGGTCCAAGGGGCTGCGCATCGGCGACCGGGTCGCGGCGTTCGGCACCAACTCGGATGCCTACCTGATCGGGTTCCTCGCGTGCGCCCGGGCGGGACTGGTGCACGTGCCGGTCAACTATGCGCTGCGCGGCGAGGAGCTCGCCCACATCCTGCGGACCACCGCCGCCCGCGCGCTGCTCGTGGACCCGGCGCTGCAGGAGGCCGCCGCGCCGGTCTGCTCGGAGCTGGAGGTGGAAACCGTTCTGCCGCTGCGGGACGCCGGCATGTGCCTGCTCGATGCGGTCCGGTCCGGGCCCGTCCCCACTTACGAGGAGTTCACCGAGGTCGGCCACGTCGGGGGAGGAGACCTGGCGCAGCTTCTGTTCACCTCCGGCACCACGTCCCTGCCGAAGGGGGCGATGATGACGCAGCGGGCGCTGGTGTGCGAGTACGTCTCGTGCATCATGGCGCTCGACCTCACGGCCGAGGACCGGCCGCTGATCTGCATGCCGCTCTATCATTCGGCCGCCATGCACGTGTTCATGCTGCCGTACCTGGCGGTGGGCGCCACCGTCACACTGCTGCCGGCGCCGGACGTCGCCGAGATCCTGCGGGTGGTCGAGGAGCAGCGCATCGGCTCGCTGTTCCTGGCGCCCACCGTGTGGGTGCCGCTGGCGAACCACCCGGACTTGGAGACCCGCGACCTGTCCTCTCTGGTCAAGGCGCAGTACGGTGCGTCGATCATGCCGGTGACCGTGCTGCAGCGGCTGCGTGCGCGCTACCCGGCGCTCGGCTTCTACAACTGCTTCGGGCAGTCGGAGATCGGGCCGCTGGCCACCGTGCTGCGCCCGGAGGAGCACGAGGACCGTCCGGAATCGTGCGGGCGCCCGGTGTTCTACGTGGAGTCGCGGGTGGTCGACGAGAGCGGCCACGAGGTGCCGGACGGCGAGCCCGGTGAGATCCTCTACCGTTCGCCGCAGCTGTGCGAGGGCTATTGGGACGACGAGCACGCCACCGCCGAGGCGTTCCGGGACGGGTGGTTCCACTCCGGCGACCTGGTCATCCGCGACGCCGACGGGTACATCACGGTGGTCGACCGGATCAAGGACGTCATCAACACCGGCGGCGTGCTCGTGGCCTCGCGTGAGGTGGAGGACGCCCTCTACACCCATGAGGCGGTGGCGGAGGCGGCGGTGATCGGTACCCCGGACGAGAAGTGGATCGAGGCGGTGACCGCGGTGGTGGTGCTGCGCGACGGCGCCGACGCCTCCGGGCCCGCGCTGATCGAGCACGTGGGCGGCCGCCTCGCCTCCTTCAAGGTGCCCAAGCGGGTGGTGTTCGTCGACGACCTGCCGCGCAATGCCAGCGGCAAGCTCCTCAAGCGGGAGCTCCGCGAGCGCGTCTGATGGGGCGGCGGCGCGAACGGGGGCCCGCCGCGTCCGGGAACGGCGGACCGGGGCCCTCGGCGGGGGTGTATGAGATCGACACCGGCACATGCGAGCTGGTGCGCGATCGGTTCGGCCCGTCCTCGTGGCTGCTCAAGGTCAACGGGGTGGAGAGCTCCCACGTCGACCTGGAGGACCCGCAGCGGCTGGACTTCGAGTACATGCGGTGGTTCGCGGCACTGATCGAGCCGCGATGGTCCGCCGATGCGCGGCTGCGTGCCCTGCATCTGGGCGGCGGCGCGTGCTCGATGGCGCGGTATCTGGCGGCGGTGTATCCGCATTCCCGGCAGGTGGCGGTGGAGATCGACGGCGCGATGGCCGAGCTGGTCCGCGCCTGGTTCGCGTTGCCCCGGGCGCCCCGGCTCCGGCTGCGCGTGGGGGAGGCCCGCGAGGTGCTCGAATCGCTGCGCTCGGGCACGCGCGAGGTGATCATCCGCGACGTGTTCGCCGGCGCCGCCACCCCGTTGGACGTGACGACCGCCGAGTTCACCGCGCACGCCCACCGGGTCCTGTCTCCCGGCGGGATCTATATGGTCAACTGCGGTGACACCCGCGACCGCGCGATGGCGCGCAGGGAGGCGGCGACGATCCTGGCGGAGTTCCGACACGTGGTGATGGTGTCCGACCCGGCGATGCTGGCGGGGCGGCGCACCGGCAACATTGTCATCGCGGGGTCGGACGTGCCACTGGGGGAGTCGCCGGACACGATGCGCGCGCTGCTGCGCGGTGCGGTGCCGGCGAGCCTGTGGGAGGGCGAGCGAGTGCGGCGGTTCGCCTCCGGTGCACGGGTGCTGCGGGATCCGGCGGTCGACGATGCTGCGGCCGCTGATGCTGCGGCCGGGGCCGGGAAGGCTGACGCAGCGGCGTCCGGCGGTGACCTCCGGGGGCCCCATCACTCCGGCAGGTAGAGGCGCGCGCGGCTGATGCGGTCGCGGGAGCGGTCGAACTCGAACAGGCCGACGCCGCGCACACCGTCGTATTCGACGGTCGCGGTGACGGTCATCCCGGCCGACAACAGCTTGCGCCAGCGGATCGGCCGGTGCAGCGCGCCGGCCTCGGCCGGGGTGACGGCGCGGTCGGCGCCGCCGCGATCGGGCGTCTCGATGCGGGTGCCCGGTTCCAGCAGGCGTTCCGCGGAGTCCGCGTCGCCGGAGGAGAGCGCGCCGAGGAGCGCCTCGACGGCGGCCTTGCCCGGTGCACCCGCCCTCCGCAGTGCGCGGCCGAATCCGAGGGTCCCCGCCACGCGCTGGTTCTGCAGCAGCCGGGGGAGCAGACCCGCGCCGACCGTCGCCCCCGCGACCCCGTGCCCCAGCAGCTGCCCGATCATCGACGGCAGCTCCCAGTGCGCGTGCAGCAGCGACAGGCGCAGGTCCTCGGCGCGCCCGGCCCCGGCGATGTCGACGAGGTCGTAGCGCAGGTGCATCGGCACGTGCAGGGCGACGTCTTGGGGTCCGGTGCTGCCGTCGGGGCCGGTGCGCCCGCCCATCACGGTCTCCAGGGTGAGGTCGCGGAAGACGGTCATCCCTGCGACGGTGTCGTGCTCGACGTCGAAGGTGATGTCGTTGGGGGCGATGAACGTCTCGTAGAAGGCGGTCAGCTGTGCGCGCCCGCGGGC
>CAYVJJ010000361.1:0-3202 GCA_964451655.1 uncultured Mycobacteriaceae bacterium
GCAGCTGCTCGGCCTCCTCGCGGCCCTCGCGGCCGAAGTACGCCTGCAGCAGGTACACCATCGCCCACAGGTGCCGGCCCTCCTCCACGTTCACCTGGAAGAGGTTGCGCAGGTCGTAGATGCTGGGCGCGGTCATGCCGAGGACCCGCTGCTGCTCGACGGAGGCGGGCTCGGTGTCGCCCTGGACGGTGATCAGGCGCATCAGCTCGGCGCGGTACTCGCCGGGCACCTCCTGCCAGGCCGGCTCGCCCTTGTGCTGGCCGAAGTTCACCTTGCGGTCCTCCTTGGCCTCGGCCAGGAAGATGCCCCAGCGGTACTGCTCCATGGGGACGAAGTCGAAGTGGGCCCAGCCGTCGCGGCCCACGGCGATGGCGGTGCGCAGGTACACGTCCTTGGTGGGGAGCTGCGGGCCCAGGTTCTTCCACCAGTCGAGGAACTTGGGCTGCCACCGCTCCAGGGCGCGCTGGAGGCGGCGGTCGCTCGCGAGGTCGACGTTGTTGGGGATGCGCTCGCTGTAGTCGATGGGGCTGAGCGGGCCGTCGGGGGTAGGGGCGGATCCGATGCGGTCGTCCTGCACGGTCATGGTTCGTCTCCTCGGGGGTCTGCGCTGCGGCGTCCGTGCGCATCGAGTGGCTTGTGCTGCCGCACACCGCCGGCGTCTCGGCGCTCCGGGGCGGTGTGACGATGATTATAGTCTACAGAATGATCGCTGTACGTCTAGTGTTATGTAGAATGTCAGTCGTCATGCCAGGTCAGGACGCACGATGACCCGCTCGTCGTCGGTTCCGGAGGTCACCAGCGCGACGTCGTCGGCCCTCCGCTCGCGCACAGTCCGCTGGTTCAGGTAGCCCTTGTCGGTGATCTCACCCTGATCGAGGTTCGGCGCCTCGGTGAGGATCCGCAGGCGCTCGATCCGCTGCGACGAGCCCGCGCCGTCGGCGGCGAATCGCGCCAGCGTCTCCGCCAGTTCGGCACGGAACTCCGGCGTGGGCACGCCGCGCGCGTCGCAGCGTCCGACGTGCTCGGCCGCCGGCCACACCAGCGCGGTGACGGCGTCGGAATCATGACCGCAGATCACCGCGTCGTGCACCAGACCGCGCGCGGCGGTCAGAAACGCCGGGCGCAGCGTCCCCACGGAGACGAACGTGCCGGTGGCCAGCTTGAAGTCCTCGGCGATCCGCCCGTCGAACGCCAGCCCCCGCGCCGGGTTCCCGGGGTCGATGAAGCGGACCGCGTCGCCGGTGCGCAGGAACCCGTCCCGGTCGAAGGCGGATGCGGTGAGGTCGGGGCGCCCGTAGAACCCGGGGGTGACGTTGGGCCCGCGCACGCGCAGTTCCGTCTTGGTGCCCACCGGGTAGAGCTCCAGCTCCACGCCCGGCAGCGGAACCCCGATGGTGGCGCTGCGCTCGATGGGGAAGTGCGCCGACGTGGCCGCCGGCGACGTCTCGGTGAGGCCCCACGAGGTGGTCATCTCCATCGACGAGCCGTGCCTGTCCGCGAGCGCCCGGAGGCGTTCCAGCAGCCCCTGCGGGAGTGCGGCGGCGGCGCAGAAGCCCAGGCGCAGCGATGCGAAGAAGCGCCGGGCCGCCGTGTCGTCGCGCTCGAGGAGGGGCACCAGCACGCCGTAGCCGGCCGGGACGTTGAAGTACACGGTGGGCGAGACGTCCTGCAGATTGCGCACGGTCCGCTCGATCATCCCCGGTGCGGGCCGGCCGTCGTCGATCCACAGTGTGCCGCCGTTGACCAGCACCATGTGCAGGTTGTGGTTGCCGCCGAACGTGTGGCTCCACGGCAACCAGTCCAGCAGCACGGGCGGCTCGTCGGCGAGGAACGGCCACACCTGGCGCATCTGCTGCTGGTTGGCGGTGAGCATGCCCTGGGTGTTGATGACCCCCTTGGGCGAGCCGGTGGAGCCGGAGGTGAACATGATCTTCGCGATCGTGTCCGGTCCCACGCGGGCGAAGCGCTCCTCGGCGCGGGCGCGGGACGCGGGATCGGCCTCCGCGGAGAGGGAGGAGAGGGTGGCCGCGGCGATCGTGTCCGTCGCGGCCGGACCTGTCGTGCCGGCAGAGCCTGTCGTGCCGCCTGTTTCTGCCGTGCCGGCCGCCTCCTCCGCATCGCCCAGGACGACGAGGCGCCCCTCACCGACGGCCTCCAGCGCGCGTGCGTAGCGGGCGTCCTGGGCGAAGACCGTGCCCGGGTCGGCGGTGCCCGCCAGCGTGTGGAGCTTGGCGTGGTCGTCGGACTGCAGTGAGTACGCGACGCTCGCGGGCACCACCGGGGCGCCGACGGTCATCGCGGCGAGCATGACGGCGACGTGCGCGGCGCTGGGCTCCGAGAGGATCATCACCGGCCGGTCGGCGACGCCGCGGGCGACGAGGCCGGCGGCGAGAGCGTCCACCCGCTGCGCCATCCGGCCCCACGTGGTGGCGCGCCATCCGGCGCCGTCGAGGGGCCGCTCGACGATCAGCGGACGGTCCGGGTGTGCGCGGGCGCGTTCGCGGAACGCGTGCACGATGCCCGCCTCGTGCGGGGCCAGGGGGACCGCCGACCGCACGAGGCACGCCCCGTCCGGGCGCTGGACGGTCTCGATCGACACCGGGGCGAAGTTCCCGCGGGTCCGGCCGGGCGGTGCGAGGGTGTCGCCGGGCGGCGTGGGTGTGCTGTCGGGCGGCGTGGGTGTGCCGCCGGGCGGCGTGGCGATCTCGTCGGTCATGGCGGCTCTCCCCGGATTGTGGTTCCCGTCACTCTCCTTATGTTCTACACTAGTGTGACGTGACATAGAAGATATGTAGAGATATGGGTTGCCGGCACCGCACCGGCCCGTCCGCCCCCGCACCGTGCTCGAAGGGAGCCCCGATGACCGACACCAGCCCCGCCCCGGCCGCGATCCCCCCGATCGCACTCGACACGGTCGACTGGATCATCGTGGGCTCGGGGGTGTACCTCGCGCCGCTGCACGAGATCGAGGAGGGCGCGGGCACGGCGTTCCTGCGCTTCGACGAGGGCGCCGTGAGCCACCAGCACACGCACCCGGCCGGCGAGGAGATGTACGTGATCTCCGGCAGGCTCAAGGTGGGCGACGTGACGATCTCCGCCGGCGACTACCTGCGCACCCCGCCCGGGGCCGTGCACGAGGCCCGGGCGCTCACCGACGCGGTCACCCTGATCATCGTCCCGGAGCCCCTCGAGTTCCTCTGAG
>CAYVJJ010000362.1:0-3182 GCA_964451655.1 uncultured Mycobacteriaceae bacterium
GACACGGCGGCGGCCATCGGCCTCGCCCTGCAGGACGCGATAGGCGAGGTGGAGGCCCTCCCGAAGATCCGTGTGGGCCTGGCCTACGGGGACGTGCTGGTGCGCTACGGCGACGCGTACGGCGCGGTGGTCAACATCGCCGCCAGGCTCACCGGGGCCGCCCGGCCCGGGACGATCCTCATGGACGAGTACATGGCCCGGGGCCTCACTCCCCGCGACGACATCACCACCCGGGCGATCCGCCCTGTCAAGGCGCACGGATACTCACGGCTGCGTGCGCGGCAACTGCGCAGGAAGGGCCGTCGCGGCCGGACGTCCGGAGACACCGGGCAACCGGAGCACGAGTCCCACGGACCGGAGGGCGGCCGGCCCGGGGAGCGCTGACGGACGGCGGGCGCACCCCTGACGTCGCCGTGACAGCACCGGATACGCTCACCTCATGGTGGAACCTGCGGCGGCCGCGGCGCCGGAGACCGGATGGTCGCTCGGGCTCGATGCGCGGATCACCCTGCTGTGTGCGGGGCTGATCTTCCTGTGGGCACTGGCGCTGGGCGTGTGGAAGTACCGGCAGATGGCCGTGTCGGACAACCACCTGGCGCACCCGTACATCGACATCGCGCACCGCGCCGCGCTCATGTACTCGTTCGCGACGCTGCTGCTCGCGGCGTTCGCGGAACTGAGCTCGTGGCCCACCGCAGTCAACCTGACGGCGGCGCTGGTGGCGGTGGCGTTCTTCGTGGCCGCGATCGTGAGTTACGTGATACACGGGTTCCTGCGCGATACCGACAACCAGTTCGCGCATCCCGCCCGCGGCACCCACGCGTTCATGTTCGCGCTGATCGTCGGCGAGATCGGCGGCAGCGGGGTGCTGGTGGCGGGGTTCATCGCGGGCCAGTTCCAGGCGGGCTGACCCGGTGCCCTTGCCGCTTCCCGCGGTCCGCTAGTACCCGTTGCCGACCGCGACGGCCGCTATCACCACGTACGCGACCACGACCAGCGCGATCACGCCGCCGCCGAGGATCATGCCCCACATCGAGAACTTCCGCGCCGACTCGGCAGCGCCCCGGGCCCCTGCGTAGTCGCCCACCGCCCACTTGTTGTTGACTTCCGAGGCCTTGACGATCCCCACGATCCCCAGGGGCAGGCAGCACAGCACCGTCGCAAGGATCGCGAACGCCATGTGGTTGTTCGGTGGTGGCCCCGGCGGCCCCTGCCGGGAACCGCCCCGCCCCGGCGGCGCCCCCGGCGGCGCCCACTGCGGAGGCGGCGCCTGGGGGTCCCACGCAGGAGGCGGCGGGCCTTGCGGGTCCCAGGCGGGAGGCCGCCTCGCGCCACCGGCATGCGGGGGCGGTCCCGGGCCACCGGTGCGCGGCATCGGCACCGACACGGACCCGATCACACGTCCTCTCTCCGGCGGAGCCATGCGGGTCCGGTCCTGTTCGCCGCCGATGGAGTGCCCCTCCTGCCCGGCGCGCGGTGGCGGCCGGTCGAGCCGCCCGGCATCGGGCGCGCCGCCGAACGCTTCATGCGGTCCCTCCGACATGGCCCCTCCTGAAGAATGAGTCCTCATCGGCACAGGAGACCGACGCTCCGGCGGGCGTTCTGCGCCTGCCGGCACGGTTCCCGCCGGCAGGGCGGACCGCTCATCGCACTGCGTCGATCCCGCCGCGAGGTACAGCGGGCTTCCCGATCAGTACATGCCTCCGGCAGCGGAAAACACAGGGTTTCCGGCGAACTTAATTCAATCGAATGACACGTCGGGCTGCCTGCCGGCACGGAACAGCGGTCCCGGCTCCGGGACGATCATCCGCCCGTGCCGTCGCCGTCGTCGTCGATCGGCTCGTCGGTCCTGGAGTGGTCCGCCACCGCGGTGATCGTCGTGCGGGCGGCATCGACCGCGGCGTCGTCGGGGTCGCGCAGCGTCGACTGCAGGAGCATGCCCACGCAGTGGCTCGAACTGAGCGGAATGCTCGAGTAGTACTGCACGTACCGGTACTGCACGCCGTCGACCTCGCGGGAGCTCTCACCGAGCTCGCGTTCGTCCCCCAGCCCGCTGTCGACGGCGTCGAGCGACGCGAAATCCACGGACTCGCGCTGCTTCTTCAGCATCTCCGACACCTTGTCGCATGGCGTGAGCTCGGTGAACTGCGCAGTGATGGCGGCGCCCTGCTGCGCCAGACGGGAGAACTCGGCGCGTGCCGCGTCGTCACCGCGCACCTTCTTCCCGAGTTCCTCCGGGATGCGCGAGCGGTCCAGCAAGACGTAGGTGACGCCGCTCTGGCCGGTGGCTTCCGACGGGTCCGACGGCAGGAAATCGTTCTGGTTGATCATGCTCCACCCCTGCGGAACGAACATCTCGATCCGCTCGGAGGCGCCGAAGCCCAACGGCCGGTAATCACCGTCCGGCGCTGCGCCGTCCCCGGAGGATCCGCAGCCCGCGAGCACGGCGGCCGCAAGCGCCCCGCCGACGACTGCAGCACTGCGTTTCACGGCGGTCCTTCCTGCCCGTGGGCCTGGGAATGCTGGAGCAGCATCCGATTCTAGAACAGCGTCATCTCACCGCTGTCCTCGACGGCGAACAACGCCGGCTCGGACTCCGCCGCCGGCGCGTCCACCGGCGGCGTCGGCGGCGCCGCGGGCCCGGTCGCCGCCGGCTCCCCCGCAACACGGGGCTCCGGTTCCTCGCCCTCGTCCGCATCGACGCGCGGAGCAGGAGTGGGGCGGATCTTGCCGTCGCGGGCCGCGCGCGCCGCCTTGCCCGCCAGCGAGTCCGCCATCTCGTTGAACTCGTTGCCCACGTGCCCGCGCACCCAGCGGAACCGGACGGGTCCCGTGCGCGCGGTGATCGCAGCATCGATCGCCTGCACCAGGTCCGCGTTCTTGACGGGAGAGCCGCTCGCGGTCTTCCAGCCGCGGCGCTTCCAACCCGGCAACCACTCACTGGCGCACTTGATGGCGTACTGGGAATCCGATTCGATCATCAACGGCTCGTCGCCGGGATGCGCGCTGATGGCCTCGAGCACCGCACGCAGCTCCGCGATCTGGTTGGTGCCCTCCGGCGCTCCGCCGGAATGCGCGCCGCCGCGGTGATCCACCCATGCCCAGCCGATGGCTCCGCCCGGGTTCTTCAGGCACGAGCCGTCCGTACTGACCATGATCACGCACCAGACCATACGTTCGCG
>CAYVJJ010000363.1:0-3180 GCA_964451655.1 uncultured Mycobacteriaceae bacterium
CGCCAGCCCTTCCACATCAGGTAGACGCACAGCGCCCAGATGGCGACCGCGGCGACCACGGTGACGGTGTTCAACAGCAACATCTAGCGGGCCCTGACCTTTCCGTCGACGCTCGTGACGCGTCCGCGGAGCAGCGTGGCGCGCACCCGCGCGGGCAACGTGAGTTCCTCATAGGGGGTGTTGTCGGCGATGCTGGCGAGTTGCCCGCCGCGCACCGTCCACTCGGTGTCCGGATCCACCACCGCAAGGTTGGCCGTCTCCCCCACCGCGACGGGGCGGCCGTGATCCGGCAGCCCGGCGATCCTTGCGGGACGCTCACTCATGACCGCGGCCACCCCGCGCCAGTCGAGCAGCCCGGCCCGCACCATCGTCTGCGCCACCACCGACAGAGCCGTCTCCAGCCCCAGCATGCCGGGACGGGCCTGGGAGAACTCGCAGCACTTGTCCTGCGCGGCATGCGGGGCGTGGTCGGTGGCCACGCAGTCGATGACCCCCTCCGCGAGGGCGGCGCGCAGCGCCTGCGCGTCCGCGGCTTCACGCAGCGGCGGGTTGACGCGATAGAGCCCGTCGTAGGTCTCCAGCCGCGAGTCGTCCAGCAGCAGGTGGTGCGGGGTCACCTCGGCGGTGATGTCGATGCCCTGGTCCTTGGCCCACCGGATCAGCTCCACGGTACCGGCCGTCGACGCATGGCAGATGTGCACGCGCGCACCGGCATCGCGGGCCAGCAGCGCGTCCCGGACGACGATGGACTCCTCGGCGGCACGCGGCCAGCCGGCCAGGCCCAGACGGGCGGCGGTGGGCCCTTCGTGCGCCACGGCGCCCTCGGTGAGCCGCGGCTCCTCGGCGTGCTGGGCGACGAGCACCCCCAGGCCCGTGGCGTACTCGAGCGCACGGCGCATGATCAGCGGGTCCGCCACGCAGCGGCCGTCGTCGGAGAACAACCGCACTGCGGCGGCCGACGACGCCATCACCCCCATCTCCGACAGCTCCGTCCCCGCCAGGCCCTTGGTCACCGCGCCCACCGGATGCACGTCGACCAGCCCCACCTCACGGCCCCGGGCGTACACGTGGTCGGTGATCACCGCGGTGTCGGCCACCGGGTCGGTGTTGGCCATCGCGAACACGGCGGTGTACCCGCCGCGGGCCGCGGCCTCGGAGCCCGAGCGCACCGTCTCGGCGTCCTCGCGGCCCGGCTCACGCAGGTGGGTGTGCATGTCGACGAACCCGGGCAGCAGCACCGTGCCCGCGGCCTCGACGATCTCCACGCCGGCGGGCGGCCCGTCGCGATCGACGGACCCCGCCGGATCGATCCGCGTGATCACGCCGTCCTCGATCAGGACGTCCACCGCGTCGCCCTCGCCGTAGGGCCGCGTACCCGTGATCAGTACCGCCGTCATGCCGCCGTCCTCGCCGTCGCTATTCATCGTCCTGCTCCCCCACCAGCAGACGGAAGAGCACCGCCATGCGCAGGTGCACGCCGTTGTTCACCTGCTCCAGGGGCGTCGCCTGGGGGGAATCGGCCACCGAATACGCGATCTCCATTCCCCGCAGCATGGGCCCCGGGTGCAGGATCACCGCATCCTCCGGAAGCATCCGGCGGCGCTGCTCGCTGAGGCCGTACCGGATCGAGTACTCGCGTGCACTGGGGAAGTACCCGCCGTGCATCCGTTCGGCCTGCACACGCAGCATCATCACCGCATCCAGCGTCGGCAGTTCCGAGTCGAGGTCGTGGGAGACGGTCACGCCCCAGTCGCGTGCACCCAGCGGCATCAGGGTCGGCGGGGCGATGAAGACCACCTCTGCGCCCAGCATGCTCAGCAGCAGCGCGTTCGATCGCGCGACCCGGCTGTGCAGGATGTCGCCGACTATGCCGATGCGCCGGCCTTCGACGGTGCCGAGCCGGTCGCGCAGCGTCAACGCGTCGAGCAGCGCCTGCGTGGGGTGCTCGTGGGTGCCGTCGCCCGCGTTGATGACGGCGGGGGCGACGCCGTCGCTCGCCATCTGCGCGGTCCAGCGGGCTATCTGCTGCGGGGCACCCGACGCCGGATGCCGCACGATCAGCGCGTCCGCCCCGATCGCGTGCAAGGTGGCGGCGGTGTCCCGCAGCGACTCGCCCTTGCGCACCGACGACGTGCTTGCGCTGACGTTGATCACGTCTGCGCTCATCCACTTGCCGGCCACCTCGAACGACGCCCGGGTGCGCGTGGAGTTCTCGAAGAACACGGTCATCACCGTGCGGCCCCGCAGCGTGGGAAGCTTGCGCACCTCCCGCCCCAGCAGCGCGGCCTTGAACCTGTCGGCCTCGTCGAGCAGACCGACGGCGGAGTCCCGCGTGAGATCGCCTATCGACAGCAGGTGCTTCACCGGCGGGTCTCCTCCTCCGACGGGCCGCCGAGCATCACCGCGTCGACACCGTCGTGCTCGGCCAGCCGCACCGAGACGGTCTCGCTCCGGGCGGTGGGGATGTTCTTGCCGACGTAGTCGGCGCGCAGCGGCAACTCGCGGTGCCCCCGGTCGACCAGGACCGCCAGCTGCACGCTCCGGGGCCGGCCCAGGTCGCGCAGCGCGTCCAGTGCCGCCCGCACCGTACGGCCCGAGTAGAGGACGTCGTCGACGAGGATCACCGTCGACCCGTCCACGCCGCCGCGGGGGATCGACGTGCGCTCGAGGGGACGATGAGGCTTGCCGCGCAGGTCGTCCCTGTACAGGGTGATATCGAGCGAGCCGATGGGGACGTCGACGCCGCTGAACTCGGCGATGCGTTCGGCCAGCCGGGCCGCCAGCGGGGCGCCCCGCGTGGGGATGCCGATGAGGATCACCGGATGGTCGGTGTCCGTGTCCAGCGCGGTCTTCTCGATGATCTGATGCGCGATCCGGGCGACGGTACGGGCGACGTCGGGGGCCGACATCAGCTCACGCGCGCCGTCGTTCCGGGCAGGTGGGGACTCAGGGCCGTGTTCAGGCACGGGTAACCGCGACCTCCTTCTCCGCCTCACTGGACGGACCGTTAAAGGATGTCTATCGCCGTTCAGAATAACAGCAGTGGGCGCGGGCGCCCCCGCCGAACCGGCCCGGACCGGCTGTGAAACCGGACACCGCGTGCCTCTCCGGCGGGCGCACGCGCGCCCACGTCGCCGTCGGCCGCCGTTACGTCGTCCCCTCACCCGCGGCCGCGTCCGG
>CAYVJJ010000364.1:0-3174 GCA_964451655.1 uncultured Mycobacteriaceae bacterium
CCGCTCGCCGTGCGCCCCGGCGATCACCTCGAAGTACCGGGACAGCCCCAGCATGCCGAGGATCCTGCGGGCGTCCGTCTCCTGCTTGGAGGTGGTCACCGCGAGCCGTACGGAATCGGCGGCGAGCCGCGCGATCAGGTCTCCCATGCCCGCGAACACCTCGGAGTCGCGCCATCCGGACGCTGCGTAATCGGCGCGGTAATCGGCGAGGAGCGTGCGCTCGAGCGCCGCGCCGACGCCCAGGGAGGCCATGGTCGCCGACATCGGCGGTCCCACCACCCGGGTGCTCAGGTCCCCGTCCGGCACGGGGACGCCGTGCCGTTCCAGTGCCGCACGGAAGGAGCCGACGACCCCGGGGCCCGAGTCCGTGATGGTGCCGTCGAGGTCGAACAGGACGACAGGGGCGGTCGAGGAAGAGGTGGCCATGCCCGCATTGTCCCCGGAGCGCGCCGCGACCGGGCCGCAGGGTGACGCCGGTGTGCCGCCGGGCACGCCGGTCCGCTGCCGCGGCGCGGTCCGGGAGACGGCCGGGCCCGGTAACGTGCGGTGATGGTGGATTCGAGGAACCGGAAAGGGGACATCGTGGGCGGATCGGACGCGTCCGGCGGCGCCGTGACGTTGGGCGGGATCATCGATGTGCTGGACGCGGCGTATCCGCCGGCGCTGGCCCAGGGGTGGGACTCGGTCGGGTTGGTGTGCGGGGACCCGGAGGAGCCGGTCGAGTCGGTGCTCATCGCGGTGGACGCCACCGCGGCCGTGGTGGACCGGGCGATCGGCTCGGGGGCGCAATTGCTGCTCGCGCACCACCCGCTGTTGCTGCGGGGAGTGGACACCGTCGGTGCGCACACCCCCAAGGGGGCGCTGGTGCACCGGCTCATCCGTTCCGGCTGCGCGCTGTTCACGGCGCACACCAACGCGGACAGTGCGGACCCGGGGGTGTCCGATGCGCTCGCGGACGCGCTGGGGCTAACGGTCACCGGTCCGTTGTCACCGGCCCCGGAGCCGGGCCTGGACAAGTGGGCGGTGATGGTCCCGCGCGACGACGCCGAGGGGGTGCGGGCCGCGATGTTCACGGCGGGGGCCGGCCGGATCGGCGACTACGACCGCTGCAGCTGGTCCGTCGAGGGCGACGGACAGTTCCGGCCGCTCGACGGCGCCGATCCGGCCATCGGTGCCGTGGGCGGGCTGGAGCGGGTGCGTGAGTACCGCGTGGAGATGGTGGCCCCCCGCGCGCTGCGGGAGGACGTGCGCGCGGCGCTGCGCCGGGCGCACCCGTACGAGGAACCCGCCTACGACCTGATCGAGTTGGCGGGGGAACCGGCCGCCCAGGGTCTCGGGCGCGTATGCGAACTGCCGCGGCAGGAGACGCTGGCGGAATTCACCGAGCGGGTCGCGGCCGCGCTGCCGCCGACGGTGTGGGGCGTGCGGGCGGCGGGCGACCCCGGACGGCCGGTGCGCCGGGTCGCGGTGTGCGGAGGATCGGGGGACTCGATGCTCGGCGCGGCCGCCGCGGCCGGGGCCGACGCGTACGTGACCGCGGATCTGCGTCACCATCCGGCGGACGAGCACCTGCGCACCGGCGGCCCGGCCCTGGTGGACGTGGCGCACTGGGCCAGCGAGTTCCCGTGGTGCGCGCAGGCGGCGGAGGTGCTGCGCCGGGCGTTCGGCGAGCGCCTCACCGTGCAGGTGGCGGACGAGCGCACCGATCCGTGGACGGTGGGGGCCGGGCGGGCATGAGCGGGTATTCCCGGCGCAGGGGCGTATCCCGGTGCGGGGCGCGGAGGGTGCCGGATGCCGCCGGCGGCCGGCGACCGTCGCGGTACGGTTGCAGGCGATGACGTCGAGGCAGGAGATGTGCGCGTGAGAGCCGAACCGGATGTGCAGCGTCGGCTGCTCGACCTGGCGGAGATCGACACGGAGTTGACCAGGACCGCGCACCGGCGGCGCAACCTCCCGGAGGCGCAGGAGGCGGAGCGCGTCGAGTCGGAACGCAACGCGCAGAAGGACGCCGCGGTGAAGGTCGAGATGAGCCTGGAGGACCTCGATCACGATATCCGCAAGCTCGAGACCGAGGTGGATGCGGTCCGCAAGCGCGAGCACCGCAACGCCGAACGTCTGTCCGCGGGGGGCGTACCGGCCAAGCAGCTCAGCGAGATGGAGCACGAGAACTCCAGCCTGCAGCGGCGCCGCGGCGTGCTGGAGGATGAGCTTCTGGAGGTGATGGAGCAGCGCGAGGCCGCTGCCGAGGACCGCGACCGCGCCGGCGCGCAGGTGGACGCGCTCGATCAGGAACTGGTGGAGGCGCAGCGCTTGCGGGGTGAGGCGGTGGCCGACCTGGACACCGTGGAGGAGTCCGCCCGTGGGCGTCGCGCGGAGGTGCTCGCCGCGGGGCTGCCGGAGGAACTGCTGGACGATTACGAGCGGGTCCGGTCCCGCACCGGTATCGGTGCGGCCCTGCTGCGTGCGCGGCGGTGCGGCGCCTGCCGGATGGAGATAGACCGCGCCGAGATCGAGCGCATCAAATCCGCGGACCCGGCCGAGGTGGTGCACTGCGAGGAGTGCGGAGCGATCCTCGTGCGCACGTCCGAGTCCGGGCTGGGCGCGGCCGCCGGCGCGTGACGGGCCCGGCGCAACTCGTGGGCAGTCGGAGCCCGGCGATGCCGGGCGTGGGGAAGGGGCCGGACCGGTGCAGGTGATCGTGGAGGCCGACGGCGGTTCCCGGGGCAATCCCGGCGTCGCCGGATACGGTGCGGTGGTGCTCGAGGCGGCCGGATATCCCGACCGGCGCGTAGTGCTGGCCGAACGCGCCGAGGGGATCGGCCGCGCCACCAACAATGTCGCCGAGTACCGCGGGCTCATCGCGGGGTTGGAGGCGGCCGCGGCCTCCGGCGCCGCCGCCGCGGCCGTGTACATGGACTCGAAGCTCGTCGTCGAGCAGATGTCGGGGCGCTGGAAGGTCAAGCACCCTGACATGGTGCCGCTGGCCGACCGTGCACGGGCTGTGGCGGCGCAGTTCCGCGAGGTCACTTACACGTGGGTCCCCCGCGCACGCAACGCCCACGCGGACCGGCTTGCGAATGCGGCGATGGACGGCGAATGGGACGGTGCGCCGGGAGCCGATGCCGCTGCGGACGCAGCGGCGGGGCCCGGCCCGGCGGTGGCCGCTGAGGGGGC
>CAYVJJ010000365.1:0-3165 GCA_964451655.1 uncultured Mycobacteriaceae bacterium
CGACCTAAGTTACACGCGCCCCCACACGAACACAAATCCCCAGGTCACCGACCGGCCGGGGTCAGTCTCCGTCGTCGGCCGGCAACTCCCCGCCCCCGTCGCGCGGGCCACTATCCCACGCGCTCGATCTTCGCGCCCAGTTCGGCCAGGTCCTCGACGAAATCGGGGTACCCGCGATCGATGTGGTGCACATCGTGGATCTCGGTCGTCCCGTCGGCGACCAGTCCGGCCAGCACGAGTCCGGCGCCGGCGCGGATGTCGGACGACCACACGGGCGCGCTGGAGAGCCGTTCGATCCCCTGGAGCCCTACGTGGTGCCCGTCGACGCGCGCCTGCGCCCCCAGTCGCACCATTTCCTCGACGAAGCGGAACCGCGCCTCGAAGATGTTCTCGGTGATCATCGAGCTGCCATGGGCTATCGAGTCGAGCACGATCGCCATCGGCTGCAGGTCCGTGGGGAACCCGGGGTACGGAAGGGTCGAGAAGTTCACCGCTGACGGGCGCTCCTCCTGCCGGACGCGGAAACCGTCCCCGTCCTCGGTCACCTCGGCGCCGGCCGCCCGCAGCTTGTCGAGTACGAGTGCCAGATGACCGGGATCGACGCCGCGCACCGCGACGTCGCCGCGGGTGATCGATGCCGCTATGCCCCATGTGGCCGCGACGATCCGATCCCCGATCACACGGTGCGTCGTGGGGCGCAGGCTCTGCACGCCTTCCACACGGAGGATCGGCGAGCCGGCCCCGGTGATCCGCGCGCCCATCTGGTTGAGCATCTCGCACAGGTCGACGATGTCCGGCTCACGGGCCGCATTGACGATGGTCGTCTCACCGTCCGCCAGTACGGCCGCCATCAGAATGTTCTCCGTCGCCCCCACCGAAGGGAACTCCAGGGTCATCTCCGCGCCGGCAAGCGTGTCCGCCTCCGCCACCACGCAGCCGTGTTCGATCCGTGACACGGCGCCGAGCGCACGCAGCCCCGCCTGGTGCATATCGAGAGGCCGGGATCCGATGGCGTCGCCCCCCGGAAGCGCCACCACCGCACGGCGGCACCGTGCCAGCAGAGGGCCGAGAACGCACACGGACGCGCGGAACTTCTCCACCGCTTCGAAGTCCGCCCGGTAGCGGGGCATGGACGGCACGGTGATGTCGACGACGTCGCCGTCGAGCTCGACGTCGCAGCCGAGCCCCTCGAGCACGTCGGCCATCAGGGGCACGTCGAGGATCTGCGGGCAATTGGTGATGCGTGTCGTGCCCTCGGCAAGGAGCGCCGCCGCCATCAGCTTCAGCACGCTGTTCTTGGCACCGGTGACCCGCACCTCGCCGGCGAGCCGTGCGCCACCGGTCACCAGGAATCTCTCACTCACAAGGTCACAGCCTATGCGAGGTGGGCGGTACCGTACTGACATGGCCGTACACATCACACGCGTATACACCCGGACCGGCGACGACGGCACCACGGGGCTCAGCGACTTCTCCAGGGTCAGGAAGACCGATCCGCGCCTGGTCGCCTATGCCGATTGCGACGAGGCGAACGCCGCCATCGGCCTCGCCGTCGCGCTCGGACGGCCTGACGAACCGGTGCTGGGCGTCCTTCGCCAGATCCAGAACGATCTGTTCGACGCCGGCGCGGACCTCTCCACGCCCGTCGTGGCGGATCCGAAGTACCCGCCGCTGCGTGTCACACCCGACTACATCGAGCGGCTGGAATCGTGGTGCGACGAATACAACGCCGAGCTTCCCAAGCTGAACTCCTTCATTCTGCCGGGCGGCACGCCGTTGGCCGCACTGTTGCACTCTGCCCGCACCGTGGCACGCCGCGCGGAGCGTTCCGCTTGGGCGCAGGTCGACGCAGCCCCGGAGGCGACCAACATCCTCCCGGCGAAGTACCTCAACAGACTCTCGGACCTGCTGTTCATCCTCAGCAGGCTCGCGAACCCCGGCGGCGACGTCCTCTGGCAGCCGGGTGGAGGACGGACGACGGCGGCGGACGAGTAGTCCCGGCCCGCCCGCTCCGCCGATGCCTGCCATGGTAGGACCGCCCTGGAGGCGGACTAGGGGCGGTGGCGCGGCAGACGACGCAGCGAGCGGGCGGACGGGCGGGATTCGACCCACGACTGGAACGCGGTCATCGAACCCCGTTCCAGGGCGATCTCAACCCTCACGCCGTCGCCTGCCACCGCCACGATCGGCATGTCCTCGCTCATGATCTCCAGCTCGGTGCCCGCCGGTGTCCGTCTGCCGCTGAGTTCGAGGCCGCTGCGGCGCAGGGTCAGATCGGCGAACATGCGCAGACTGGACAGCCGGAAGTAGCGGAGCTCGCCCTCTCCGTACACCAGCACGCCGTGGCGCCATCCCGCACCGCCGTCAGCAGGAAGCCTCCGCAGGATCACAGAGGTCGAACCGCGGCGTACCACCGTGTACCGATAGCAGAAGGCCGCGACGAGCCAGAGGATCGCTATTCCGCCCAGCACGCACACCCCGATGATGACTATCGCCATCGCGGTATGCACTGGATCGGACCCCTGACTTGTCGCGGCCTTGGGACGTGCTCGATTCTACTGCGTCAGGCCCGCTCGACCGCCTTGACCCGTCCGCGGGCGCGCGCCTGCTCGGACTCGTCGGCACCGGTGTCGCCGAGGACCCGCCGGGCCTCCTCGACGTCGATGTCATCGGACCACTCCGCCGACTCCGCCAGCACGCTCACCTTCTGACTGGTCACCGACAGGAATCCGCCGTGCACGGCGGCCACCCGGCGCTGGCCGTCGGGGGTCGTGATGGCGACGATCCCGCCTTCGACCAGCTGCCCGAGAACCGGGGCGTGCCCCGGCATGATGCCGATCTCGCCCTCGGTGGTCTGCGCGGAGACCATCGTGGCCGATCCGGACCACACCCGTTCTTCCACGGCGACCAGTTCCACGGTCATCTCAGCCACGGTCCACCGTCACTTCCCGGCGATCGCCGCGGCGTTCGCCTCGACATCGTCGAGCCCACCGCAGCTGTTGAACGCCTGTTCCGGCAGGTGATCGTATTCGCCCTTGGTGACCTTGTCGAACGCCTCGATGGTGTCGGAGAGCGGCACCACGGAGCCGACCTGGCCGGTGAACTTCTCCGCGACCAGGAAGTTCTGGCCGAGGAACTTCTCCAGACGCCGGGCGCGGCCCACCG
>CAYVJJ010000366.1:0-3160 GCA_964451655.1 uncultured Mycobacteriaceae bacterium
ACATGGGCGGCGACCTGTCCCAGGGCACGATCAAGGGCGACGAGATCGCCTGCCCCTTCCACGACTGGCGCTGGGGCGGCGACGGCAAGTGCAAGGAGATCCCGTACGCCAAGCGGGTGCCGATGCGCGCCCGCACCCAGGCGTGGACGACGCTGGAGCGCGACGGCCTGCTGTTCGTGTGGAACGACCCGGAGGGCGGCGCGCCGGAGGACTACATCCCCGTCATCCGCACCGGCGACGACGAGTGGACCGAGTGGCAGTGGAAGACGATCACCATCGACACCAACTGCCGCGAGATCGTCGACAACGTCGTGGACATGGCCCACTTCTTCTACGTGCACTACGCGCTGCCCACCTACTTCAAGAACGTCTTCGAAGGCACCACCGCCACCCAGTACATGAACGGCGAGGGCCGCGAGGACATGATCCCGCCGGGGGCCAACCCCGAGCACGTGGCGCAGGGCAACTCGTCGGTGGCCTCCTACTACGGGCCCTCGTTCATGGTCGACGAGCTGTGCTACCACTACACGGGGTTCGATGTGGAGACCAAGCTGATCAACTGCCACTACCCGGTCTCCCCCGACAAGTTCGTGCTGATGTACGGCGCGACTGTACGCAAGACCGCCGACATCCCGGCCGGCAAGGCGGAGAAGATCGCAGCCACCAACGTCGAGTTCATCACCAAGGGGTTCGAGCAGGACGTCGCCATCTGGCGCAGCAAGGCGCGCATCGACAATCCGCTGCTGTGCGAGGAGGACGGCCCCGTCTACCAGTTGCGCCGCTGGTACCAGCAGTTCTACGTCGACCGCGCCGACGTGACCCCGGAGATGACCGACCGGTTCGAGTTCGAGATCGACACCTCGCGGCCCATGGAGTCGTGGCGCGCGGAGATCGCCGCCAACCTGGCCGCGCGCGAGTCGGCCACGGCCGGGGCGCAGGGGTAGCGGCGATGGATTTCCACCCCGTCGCGTGCGACCGATGCGGCACTGAAGTGCTGGTGCACAAGTCCAGCTTCCACCAGACCTCGGTGCAGTGGAGCGGCACGGCGGCCCAGAACTGCGAGCTGCTGGCATCCGCTGCCGCGCGGGGCGAGCGCCTCGATCCCGGCGCCCACTCCTGCCCTGCACTCCGGGCGAGCATCGAGAGGGCCGTCGTCGAGGGGCGGCTGACCGTGCCCGAGGACGACGACCGCAGCATCCCCGGGCTCGGTTCCCTCGAGGAGGCGGCCACCCGGCGCTCGGGGATCTGACGGGCCGCCCAGGAACGGCGTCGTCCGGCCCGCGCCGGACGCCGGCCGCAGACGCACGCGCGGCCCGGGCCACCGACCGCACCGGGCGCCCACAGGCACCGGACGCCCACAGGCACAAGGCACCCACAGGCACAGAACACCGACGAGGCAAGGGACCGCTATACCGATGATCGACACGACCAAGTACGGCCCGTGGGCCGTCATCGCCGGCGGCTCGGAGGGCGTGGGCGCGGCCTTCGCCGACGAGCTCGCGCAGGCCGGACTGAATCTGGTGCTCATCGCCCGCAAACCGGGCCCCCTGGAGGAGACCGCCGAGGCGGTGCGCACGCACGGCGTCGAGGTGCGCACGCTCGCCCAGGACCTGCTGGCCGACGATGCGATCGGCAACATCTCCGCGCTCACCGAAGGGCTCGAGGTCGGTCTGCTGATCTTCAATGCGGGGGCCAACACGTACGGCCACGAGTTCGTCACGGGCGATATGGACGGCTTCCGCGGCGTGATCACGCTGAACGTCCACCGTCAGCTGGAACTCACGCAGCTCTTCGGCGCACCGATGGCGGAGCGTGGGCGCGGAGGGATCATCCTGCTCGGGTCGCTCTCCGGCTACCTGGGGTCCGAGCAGCAGAGCATCTACTCCGCCGCCAAGGCGTTCAGCCGCATCTTCACCGAGGGCCTCTGGCTGGAGATGAAGGAACGCGGCGTGGACGTGCTGCACCTGGTCCTGGGGGTCACCCGCACTCCGGCCATGGAGCGCGCCGGCCTGAACTTCGATGTGCCCGGGATGCGGGTGTCCGAACCGCTGACGGTGGCGCGCGAGGGACTCGAGCACATCGCCGACGGTCCGGTGCGGGTGGCCGACGGCAACCAGAAGGGCGCGGAGATGCAGTCCGGTTTCCCGCGCGACAGGATCGTCGCCGGCCACGCCGCAGCCCTGCGCAAGCTGACGGGGCGCTGACCGGTATGTCAGGCACGCGCGGCTACACGGCGCCGGATCACCTGCTGATCACCAACCTCATCCACCGTTACGCCGAGTTGGTGGACGGGGGCGACTTCGACGGTCTGGGCGTCCTCTTCGCCCACGGCGAGCTGCACTCCACGGAAGGGCCGGTGCGCGGCGCGGAGGCGGTGCGCAAGCACTTCGCCGACTGGGTGCACCTGCACGACGACGGCAGCCCGCACACCCGCCACGTCACCAGCAACGTCATAGTGGAGGTCGCCGACGACGCGCAGACCGCACGCTCGCGCTCCTACGTGACCGTGCTCCAGTACGGTCCCGGCGGACTGCTGCGGCCGATCTTCTTCGTCCGGTACTTCGACAGGTTCCACCGCGTGGACGGCGAGTGGGCCTTCGCGTCCCGCCGCTACGTCGAGCCCGCGGCCGGACCGGCAGAGGAACACCTCAAGCGCGACTACCGCTAGCCGACGGCCCGCGTGGCGCTCACGCCGCCGCCCCGCTGTTCACGCGTATTCGTCCTCCAGGGAGGCGATGAGCTCGAGCAATGCGGCCCGGAACTGTTCCGGCTCCCGGACCGCCCCGGTGATCAGCGGACTGGCGGCGACACGCTCGGTGATCCGCGCGTGCAAACGCCGGCCGTCCGGGGTGATCGTGACGAGCTGACGGCGCTCGTCGTCCGGGTCCGTGGCACGGGTGACCATCCCCTGCCGCTCGAGGCGCTCGATGCTGCGGCTGATCGTCTGGTCGGTGACCCGGCAGTACCGGGCCACACTGCGCTGCGGCAGCGGCCCGTCCCGGAGTGATTCGAGGATCACGAAGCCGGCGTGGCTCACCCCGTGCTCGCGCAACAGCTGCTCCCATGCGTGCTGGATCAGCCGGGAGGCCGTCATGAGCAGGCGCCCGGTGTTCCAGTCGGAGAGTTGCTGTGCCACGAGCCAATCGTAGGCAGCGCCGCA
>CAYVJJ010000367.1:0-3138 GCA_964451655.1 uncultured Mycobacteriaceae bacterium
TGGACAGCATCGGGGGGATCACCATCGAGAAGTGGCGGCCGAACTTGGACACGCCGGCGCCGATCCACACCACCACGATCAGCAGCTTCAGGCCGACGATCATGTCGACGAACGGCAGGACCCCGAACATGATCATCGCGGGCAGGTACTGCTCTCCGCGGGCGGCGAGGAAGACCACCTTGTCACGCAGTCCCATGACGATGAGCATCGCGACCAGCGGGGCCATCAGCACGGGCCGGACCACGCCGGCGTTGTCGCCGATCAGCGCGGTCAGGTCGGCCGCATGCACACCCGGCAGGGCGACGGCGGCGGCGAGGTTGAGCAGGATCGCCGCGTAAAGGACGACGTCCGCGATGGTGCGGGTGTCTCCGGAGGTTCCGGGAACCTTGCCGGGCCACGGGGCGAGCCGGATGGTGCCCGGCCGCAGCCAATTATGGAAGCCGCCGGTCATCGGCTTGAAGTGGCCGGCCAACGGCCCCCAGGAGCCCGCGAGGCCGAGCGTCTCGAGCAGCGCCGTCCACAGAAGCAGCTTCTGGTAGACGATCGGCTGGTCCCACCACGATCCGGGATCGACCCACGACAGCCCGGAGGTGAGCGTGGCCAGCGCTGTGCCGGCGCCCGCATAGAGGACGACGAGTTTGAGGATGTAGATCACGTGCACGAACTTCGGCGTGCCGAAGCCGTGATCGACCCAGTGGGTGGCGGTGGTGCGGATGCGGTCGAAGAAGGGCGTCTGCCGGAAGGTGGCGGTGTCCACCGGGGGCAGGGTCCCTGTGGTGAATCCCATGGTTATCACTCCTTTTTCGGAGGGCGGACTGCCGGGGGAGCAGCCGGAATCGGTGACGGGCCGACCGGGGCGGACGCGTTCAGGCGCCGGCGACGGCGGCCGCGTTGGACGCTTCGGTTGCGGCGGAGGCTTCGGCTGCGGCGATGCGCCGCAGCTCCGGTTTGTCGATCTTGCCGACGGGGTTGCGCGGCAGAGAGTCGACGACGCGTACTGCACGGGGGATCTTGACCCGGGTGAGCCGCTCGGCGATGTGGGTGCGCAGGTCGTCCCCGGCGACGTCGGCCCTCGGATAGAGGACTGCGTAGGCGACGGGGACTTCGCCGTAGGTGTCGTCGGGAGCGCCGACCACCGCGCACTCGAGGACGCCCGGGTGCGTGGCGAGGGCGTTCTCGATCTCTTTGGGGTAGAGGTTCTCGCCGCCGCGGATGATCATGTCCTTGATCCGGTCGACCAGCGTGAGATACCCGTCCTCGTCGAGAACTCCCACATCGCCGGTGTGCAGGCGTCCGTCGATGACCGTCCGCCGCGTCGCGTCCGGGAGGCCGTGGTAGCCGCGCATCACTGTGGGGCCGGAGATGACGACCTCGCCGATGCTGCCCGCGGGGAGGGTGGTGCCGTCCGTGGACACGATGTCGATGCGCTGCCCCGGCAGAGCGGGCCCGACGGTCCCCGGCTTGCGGGGCCTGTCCGGCGGGTTGCAGGCGGACGCGCAGGTGGCCTCGGTGAGCCCGTACCCCTCGAGGACCGGTGCGCCCAGCATCTTCTCGGCGCGGGCGAGGAGCTCCTTCGATGCGGGCGCTGCACCGCAGATCGCCACCCGCAGCGACGATGTGTCGCGGTCGTCCGCATCCGACTGCGCGGCGCACAGTGCGTAGATGGTGGGGACCGCGGAGAAGTAGGTGGGGCGCAACCGCTCGATCTCGCCCAGGAAACGCTCCGGTGAGAATCCGGAGCTGATGCTGACCCGGCCGCCGACCGACAGCGGTGCCAGAACGCTGATGCAGATCGCGTTCACGTGGAAGAGCGGCAGGACGAGCAGGCAGTGATCGGTGGCGATGAGGTCCAGGAAGCGCCGGAATGAGTCGGTCATGAACGCGAGGTTGGAGTGGGTGATCTCGACGCCCTTGGGCCGTCCGGTGCTGCCGGAGGTGTAGACGAGGAGCGCCAGATCGTCCGCGTTCGGCTCCGCCATCTCAACGTGGGAGCCGCCCGGAGCGGGGTCGACGTCGTCGACAGTGAGGGCCCGCGGCCCGGCGTTCCCCGCGTGGCGGGTGAGCGCCTCCGCCCTGTCCCGGTCGGTCACCACGAGTACCGCCCCGGAATCGCGGAGCTGGTGGCGGGCCTCGTCCGGTGTGAACGCCGGATTCACGGGGGTGGCGACCGCCCGCAGGCGCCAGGCGGCCATGAGGGTGACGACCAGTTCGACGCGGTTCGGCAGCATCACCGCCACCGTGTCGCCGGCGGTGACGCCCTCGCGCGCAAGCCTGACGGCAAAGGCGTCGACCAGCGCCGCGAACTCGCCATAGGTGGTGGACCGGGAGTCGTCGCATACGCAGGGCGCGTCGCGATGCGTCTCCGCGCCCCGCCAGACCAGATGGCTCATGGAAACCATGTCGTGCCTCACATTCTGCAATCGATGTGGGACACAACATTAGAAATCGCGGGTCAGCGTGGAAACGGCCCCGGTGAATCAACCTCACCGGGGCCGTTGTTCCTTTTGCACAACCGGGGTGGTCACGCGCGTGGGAGCACCCCGGGCTGTGTGGTCACATGTCCATGGTCATCTGGCCGGGGCTGTTCTTGGCCTCGGTGGCGATGTCGTTCCAGGCGGTGCCGAGCGCGTTGAAGTCGACGGCGATCTGGGTGCTCTTGCGGTCCTCGGCGATGGAGAACAGCAGGAACGCGAGCTCCTTGCACAGGTCGCGGTCGATGCGGTCGGGTACGGCGGCGAGGAGTGCCCCGGCGCCGCGGATCCCGTCGGAGGACAGCGCGCGGGTCAGGTGCATGACCACCTCCCACTCGCTGATGAGCTCATCGTCGGAGGGGTCGTAGGGCGTCTCGGCGTGGATCTCGGCGAGTGCCGCGGGGGACAGCAGCGTGACTTTGCCGGCGCGGCTGGTGAGGATCCCGGAGCGGTCGAGGTGCTCGATCGATGCGTTGCGGGCCCGCGCGAGGCTGTCGGCGTCACCGAACGCGCCCGTGTCGAACCCGTGCTGGCGGAACCAGGCGAGGGCGAAGCGGGTTTCGGAGTCGAAGTCCCCCTCCTGCTCGGCGAGCACCTCGTCGAGGATCTCGTTGATGCGGGCGAGCGCGGCCCGCACCGTCATCTTGGACCCGTCGTCGTTGAGCAC
>CAYVJJ010000368.1:0-3109 GCA_964451655.1 uncultured Mycobacteriaceae bacterium
GCGGCTCGGGGTGCCGCATCGGCATGGACGGGCGCGTGCCCGACGGGCAGGCGGCCTCCCAGCTGATCGGCTTCCTCGGCGGGCAGGAGGGCATCGCCTTCGAGGACGCGGAGCACACGCGCCCCGTGCCGGCACCCGACTACATCGTGCGCGACGCCGTCGACCACGAGGGTGCGCCGCGCGCCCACGATCCGCGCGTCGGGATGATCGGCGGCTCGTACGGCGGGCAGATCCAGTTCGCCACCGCCGCCGTGGATGCGCGGCTCGACACCATCATCCCGTCGATCACCTGGAACGACCTGTCGTACTCGCTGGTGCCGAACACGCTGGATCAGGGCCCGGGGCTGAGCGGCCCCGTGCCCGGCGTGAGCAAACTGACCTGGACCACGGTGCTCTCGGCGGCCGGTTTCCTCACTCCCGTGCAGTACGAGGCCTACCGGAACGATCCGGCCCTGCTCTCGGGCTGCCCGAACTTCATGCCCGAGGTGTGCCGGGGCCTCGCCCAGGGGATCACCGACGGCACCGTCGACCCGCATGTGGCCGACACCTTCCGCGGCACGTCGGTGTCCTCCTACATCGACGACGTGACGATCCCCGTGCTGCTGATGCAGGGCGAGCAGGACACGCTGTTCGATCTGCGCGAAGCGGTCGCCACCTACCGTTCCCTCCGGGATCAGGGGACTGAAGTGAAGATGGTCTGGCAGCGCAGCGGGCACTCCAGCGGCGGACCGGTGCCGGGCGACAGCCCCGGCGAGGTGTGGAACCCGGACACCCAGTACCAAGTGGCCCGCCAGACGGCGTGGATGGACCACTACCTCAAGGACGCGCCCGTGCCGACGGGGCCGCAGTTCGCCTACTTCCGCCCGTGGGTGGAGTACTCGGGCAGCGCAGCCCCGGCCTACGCCGACGCCGACACGGTCGATGTCAGCGCCGATCACACTCTGAGCCTGTCCGGCGACGGCGCGTTGGTTCCGGATTCACCCGGGCTGCCGCTCGCCGGCGGCCCCGTCGCCGACGGCGCGCAGACCCTGGACACCGCACCCGCCGGACTGCCCACCGGTGTCGGTGCCCCGGCGGTCGCCCCGGACATGGACGTCCCGGCCGCTGCTCTGCCGGGGACGACGGCGACCTGGACGACCGCCCCTGCGCAGGAACCGATCGACATCGTCGGCGGGCCGGAGTTGACGGTGCGGCTCTCCCCGGAGCGCCCGCTGGACGGCACCGTCGCGGACTCGGTGGTCGTATTCGCTGAGCTGTACGACGTCGCCCCCGACGGCAGCGCCACGCTCATCGACGGCCTCGTCTCCCCCGTGCGGGTGCTCGACGCCTCGGGCCCGGTGACCGTCGACATGCGCGCACTGGTGCACCGCATCGACACCGGCCACCGGCTGCGGCTGGCCGTCGCCGGCGGGGACGTGAACTACCGGGGCGGCATGACGCCCCACCGCGTCACGATCCCGCAGAGCGCGCCCGGGGAGGGGCTGACGCTGCCCGTCGTGAACTGACACATGTTCCACTAGCCTGGGCGGGTGACCACCGAGCGACTGCAGCACCTGTTCGATACCCAGCGCGCCGCCGCGGCGGGCGCGGAACCGCCGTCCGCCCGCACCCGCATCGACCGGATCGACCGGCTCAAGGCGATGCTCCTCGACGGCCGCGAGCGGCTCACCGCCGCCATCCGCGAGGACTACGGCACCCGCCCGGAGTCGCTCTCGCTGGTGGCCGATGTCATCTCCGGACTCGGCGAGATGACCTACATGCAGAAGAACCTGACCTCGTGGATGCGCCCCGAGCGCCCGCAGCCCCTGGCGCGGCTGTTCGGCGTCACGATGGAGACACATGCGGTGCCGCTGGGGGTGGTCGGCATCATCGCGCCGTGGAACTTCCCCCTGCAGCTGCTGGCCCAGCCTGCCGCCGCCGCGCTGGCCGCCGGCAACCGCGTGATGCTCCGGCCGTCGTCCGCCCTGCCGCGCATGTGCGCGGTACTTGCGGAGCTGGCGCCGCAGTACTTCGCGGCCGACGAGCTCACGGTGGTCACCAAGGACATCGCGTCCGGCTCGCAGTTCGCGGCGCTGCCCTTCGACCACCTGTTCTTCACCGGATCCACGGAGACCGGACGCAAGATCCAACGCGCGGCCGCCGACAATCTCACCCCTGTCACGCTCGAGCTGGGCGGCAAGAACCCGGCCGTCGTCGCCCGCACCGCCGACGTGCCCAAGGCCGCACGCCGCATCGGGGCGGCGCGCATGGTCAACAGCGGGCAGACGTGCCTGTCACCGGACCTCGCCTTCGTCCCTGAGGAGTGGGAGGACGCCTTCGTCGACGCGCTGCTGACGAGCTGGCGCGACCGCTACCCCACCGTCTCCGGCAATGAACAGTACGTCTCCATCATCGACGACGACGCCTTCCGCAGGATCATGGGCCTGATCGACGACGCCCGCGCCAAGGGGGCGACGGTCCGCAGCGCCGTGCCCGCCGGCGAGGACCCCTGCGACCCGGACCGCCGGCAGATCGCCCCCACCGTGATCACCGGCGTCACCGACGAGATGGACATCAGCGGCCGGGAGGTGTTCGGACCGGTGCTCACCGTGCACCCCTACGGCGCCGTCGGCGAGGTGATCGACTACCTGGCGCCGCGTCCCAGCCCGCTGGGCGCCTACTGGTACGGCGACGATGATGCGGCCTTCCGTGACTTCTTCGCCCGCACCCGCTCCGGCAGCGTCAACCGCAACGACTTCGGGATCGTCAACGCGATGCACCACCTGCCGTTCGGCGGGGTGGGGGCCTCGGGCATGGGCAACTACCACGGCCGGTTCGGCTTCGACACGTTCTCGCACCACCGTCCCGTCGCCGCACAGCCGACGCCGCTGTCGCTGGCCTCGCTCATCGCCACCCCGCACTCGCCCCGGATGGCCAAGGGCGTGCTGCGGTATGCGGAGCAACAGCGCAAGGCGGTGGCCAAACGGCTCGGCAGGCAATAACGTCGAACCATGGCACACCGTTCATGGACCGCAGCCGACATGCCGTCGCTCCAGGGGCGCACCGCCGTCGTCACGGGAGCCAACAGCGGGCTGGGGCTGGTCACCGCCCGCCGCCTCGCCGCCGCGGG
>CAYVJJ010000369.1:0-3088 GCA_964451655.1 uncultured Mycobacteriaceae bacterium
GTTACTTGATCTCGGTGAGCACCGTGCCCTGGTTGACGGCGGCGCCCGGCTCGACGGCCAGGCCCGTGACCACGCCGCCCTTGTGGGCGGTGACCGGATTCTCCATCTTCATCGCCTCGAGCACGGCCACGAGATCCCCCTCGGCGACCTCCTGGCCCTCCTCGACCGCGACCTTGACCACGGTGCCCTGCATGGGCGCGGTGACCGCATCACCCGACGCGGCGGCGCCGCCCGCAGCCCCGCGCTTGCGCGCCTTGACCTTGCGGCGCACGGCGGTGGCGGTGCCGCCGTTTCCGCCGCCCAGGTTCAGGTCGCCGGGCAGCGAGACCTCGAGACGGCGGCCGCCGACCTCGACCACGACCTTCTGGCGCTCCGCGTCCTCCTCGGGTGCCTCACCGGGTGCGTTGAACGGCTCGACGGTGTTGACCCACTCGGTCTCGATCCACTTGGTGTAGATGTCGAAGCCGTTCCCGTCGCCGATGAAGGCCGGGTCGTCCAGTACCGCGCGGTCGAACGGGATGACGGTGGCCAGGCCCTCGACCGTGAACTCGTCCAGCGCGCGGCGGGCGCGGGCGATGGCCTGCGGCCGGTCCTCACCGGTGACGATGAGCTTGGCGAGCATCGAGTCGAACTGGCCGCCGATCACGCTGCCGGTCTCCACGCCCGAGTCCATGCGCACGCCGGGGCCCGTCGGCGGCTGGAAGAGGGTGACCGGACCGGGGGCCGGGAGGAATCCGCGGCCCGCATCCTCACCGTTGATGCGGAACTCGATGGAGTGCCCGCGCGGCGTGGGGTCCTCCTTGATGGAGATCTCCTCGCCGTTGGCGATGCGGAACTGTTCGAGCACCAGGTCGATGCCGGAGGTCTCCTCGGTGACCGGGTGCTCCACCTGCAGACGGGTGTTGACCTCGAGGAAGCTGATGGTGTCGCCCTGCACCATGTACTCCACCGTGCCGGCGCCGTAATAGCCGGCCTCACGGCAGATGGCCTTGGCGGACTCGTGGATGCGCGCGCGCTGCTCGTCGCTGAGGAACGGTGCGGGCGCCTCCTCCACCAGCTTCTGGAAGCGCCGCTGCAGCGAGCAGTCGCGGGTGCCCACCACGACGACATTGCCGTGCGTGTCGGCGATGACCTGCGCCTCGACGTGACGGGCGCGGTCCAGGTACTGCTCGACGAAGCACTCGCCGCGACCGAACGCGGCGACGGCCTCGCGGGTGGCGGATTCGAACAGCTCGGGGATCTCGTCGACGGTGCGCGCGACCTTCATGCCGCGGCCGCCGCCGCCGAACGCGGCCTTGATGGCGACCGGGACGCCGTGCTTCTCCGCGAAGGCGACGACCTCGTCCGGGCCGGACACCGGGTCCTTGGTGCCGGCGGCCATCGGTGCCTGGGCGCGTTCGGCGATGTGACGCGCTGTCACCTTGTCGCCCAGGTCCCGGATGGACTGCGGCGAGGGGCCGATCCAGATCAGGCCGGCGTCGAGCACCGCCTGCGCGAAGTCGGCGTTCTCCGACAGGAATCCGTAGCCGGGGTGGATGGCATCGGCGCCGGAGTCCGCGGCGGCCTTGAGAAGCTTGTCGAAGTCGAGGTACGAATCGGCAGAGGTCTGGCCGCCCAGCGCGAAGGCCTCGTCGGCGAGGCGGACGTGGGGTGCGTTGGCGTCGGGCTCGGCGTAGACGGCCACGCTGGCGAGACCCGCATCGGCTGCCGCGCGTATCACTCGCACCGCGATCTCGCCACGGTTGGCGACGAGGACCTTGGTGATCTTTTCACTGGAGTGATTCGGCACAGGGCCTCCCGGGTGTGTCTTCGTAGAAGTTCATGCCCCCGCGGGGACGTTTCTGGTATCGGTTCCTGGTAGCGGAGTCTATGCAGCGCGGTAGGGGGTCGTCAGCAGACGGTCCCGCTGCGGCGGTCGCCGCCCCTACGACGGCTGCCTCCGCGGCCGACGCCACCGCAGACGACTCCTCCCGCGCACAACGACCGCATCACACTGTATGCGCCGGTGTGACGGAGACGTCAGGCGGACTCCCGGATGTTGCGTTTGACCCGCGAGAGCATGGCGGACAGGCCACGCAGGCGCAACGGACTGACCACCGACTCGAGGCCCAGGGTGGCGTAGAAGTCGTCGGGCACACCCAGAATGTCATCGGCGCTGCTGCCGTTGAGCCCCTCGTACAGGATCCCCGCGAACCCCCGTGTCGTGGGCGCCTCCGGGGGTGCGCTGAAGAACAGCCGCACGGCCTGCGAGTCCGAGGCGTCCACGCGCAGGAACAGCGGCGATTGGCACTCCGGCACCGGCTCCATCGCCGCTTCCTCCAGTTCCGGAGGAAGCGGCGGGAGCTCCTGACTGAATTCGAGGAGGAGCGTGACCTTGTCCCGGCCTTCCAGGTCCTCGAAGTCCTCGATGATCTCCGCGAGAGCGGCGGGAATGCTCATGAGCGCGACGGTACCGTCCCCGGCTCCTCGCCCGCGACGATCGGCGCACGCACGGTGTTGCCCCATTCGGTCCAGGAGCCGTCGTAGTTGCGGATGTTCGGCAGTCCCAGCAGATGGGTGAGGACGAACCACGTGTGGCTGGACCGCTCGCCGATCCGGCAGTACGCGACGATCCCGCCGTCGTCGCCCCGGCGGGCGTCCTTCACACCGCCGTAGATCTCCTCGAGCTCGTCCCGGGAGCGGAAGCGCCCGTCCGGGGCCGCCGCCTTGGACCAGGGGATGGACACCGCCGAGGGGATGTGACCGCCGCGGAGCACGCCCTCCTGCGGGTAGTCCGGCATGTGGGTGCGGGCGCCCGTGTACTCCTCCGGGGAACGGACGTCGACCAACGGGCCGGAGCCCAGAAAGTCCAGCACGTCGCTCTGGTACGCGCGGATCTGCGAATCGTCGCGCGCGACCACCGGGTATTCGGTGCGCGGGCGCTGCGGCACGTCCAGGGTGGTCTCGCGGTTCTCGGCCAGCCAGGCGTCGCGGCCGCCGTCGAGCAGACGGACGTCCTCGTGGCCGAAGAGCGTGAACACCCACAAGGCGTACGCGGCCCACCAGTTGGATTTGTCGCCGTAGACGACGATGGTGTCGTCGCGGGAGA
>CAYVJJ010000370.1:0-3066 GCA_964451655.1 uncultured Mycobacteriaceae bacterium
CCCCGCCTGGCCTACGGACGCATCGGGCATGACAAGAACCTGCCGCCGGATTGGCTCATCGCGATGCTGGGGCTGGCCGACTCCCACGAGGACGGGTTGCCGCAGTGGCTGGACGAGGACTGGGTGACCCAGGCGGAGACGGCGATCACCTGCCCGGAGACCGAGTACCTGACGCAGTCCTACACCGCGGATCTGACGTTGCAGCGCTGGTGGGAGAACTTCAAGCACGCATGGTCGCTGGCGTCGTACCAGATCGACTCCACTCCGGAGCACGAGATCGAGCGGTGCTCGCTGGTGCCGCCGCCGCTGCAGCACCAGGACGGCGACTGACCGCACGGGCCGATCCCGCGGGATAACCTGCGCTCGGCATTACATGTGAGTAACCTCACCATGACGGACCGGCGCGCCGCCGTGACGGCGTGGTCGGCAGCCGGGTCGGGGCGGTGCGGGGCACTGGCGTGCAGGAATTCAATGCGTGGACGTGCACAGTGTCACGGGCGGATAACGAATGTCGGTGGACGGTCGATACGGAAGGCAGGTCCAGGCGTGCCCGCGGACGAGCGGGCGCGCATCGGCCGCGGCGCGGACGGCGAGTTGCATCGCCAGGTCAGGGCGTTTAGTTTTGATCGACGATGCAGGCTGGCGGGCGTGAGCCGTGGCCGACTGGAGGGTCGTATCGCAGCACTGCGGTGACAGCGGACGCAACGAGCGCCCGGGGGCACCGCCGCTGCCCATAGGAAGAGGTTTTGGCCGATGACCAATGCGGAACCACGGTTTTTCCGGCGTATGCGCGCGCGGCTTCTGGGATTCGCCGCCGTCGCATTCTCGCTGGCCATGCTGACGGGGATCGCCACGGCGGGGTCCGCGTCGGCGTGGTCCTGGAACGACGACGGCCACATCGTCAAGGTGGACGTCTGGTCGCAGGCGATGAACCGCAACATCCCCGTGTCGATCTCCCCGGGCGGCAACCACGCGCTGATCCTCCTCGACGGACTGCGTGCCCGTGATGACTTCAACGGCTGGGACATCGAGACCAACGCCTTCGACAAGTTCCGCAACGACGACATCACCGTCGTCATGCCCATCGGCGGCCAGTCCAGCTGGTATGCGGACTGGAACGCGCCCAGCGTCACCAACGGGCAGGACTACACCTACAAGTGGGAGACGTTCATCGGCGTCGAGCTGCCGAACTACCTGGCGGACCACTACGGCATCGTCCGTGACCACAACGCCATCGCCGGTCTGTCGATGGGCGGCAGCGCGGCCCTGTACTTCGCGGCCAAGTACAAGCCGTACTACGCTTTCGCCGGCTCGTTCTCCGGCTACCTGCACAACTCCATGGTCGGCATGCCGGGGAGCATCAGCATCGGCATGCTCGACGCGGGCAGCTTCAACGCGGGGGACATGTACGGTTCAGCCTCGTCGCTGAACCCGGAGTGGGTCTCCCACGACCCGTTCAACTTCGCTCCTGAGCTGCGCGGCATCTCGCTGTACATCTCGGCGGCGAGCGCGCTGCCCAACCCGGACCCGGTGACCGGCGACAGGCCGGTGTCGCTGCTGGACTACTACAACACGGCCAACGGCATGGCGCTCGAGGGGCTCGCGCTGGCGCAGAGCCGCATCTTCCAGGCGAAGATGGACTCGCTGGGCATCCCCGCCACCTACTCGTTCCCGCCCGTGGGCATCCACTCGTGGAACAACTGGAGTGCGGAACTGGACAAGGCCCGCCCCCAGATCCTGGACGCCGTGCACAGCTAGCGGTGCTCCGCCCGCGTCCCTGAGACGACGATGCGCGCGTCGAACGACGCGCGCATCGTCGTCTGTCCGAGTGTGTCGCGCACGCGCGGAGGCGGACCGTGGCGGATCGCGCGCCGCGGCGGATCCGCGTTATCGATGTGACCAGTGTTCGGCGTGTGAATGCTGGGATTCGGCCCCGATGGCATTACTGTGACGGTGATCGGGAAACGGTGGTCGGGTCGTTTCCGCTTTTTCGGATCGAAGCGAGGAAGTCTTCATGCGCTCTGACAAGTCGTGGATCCGCCGGGACGCCGGCGTGCGGCGGTCGCGTGCGGGGCTGCGCCGCCGCGTCGTCGCGTGGGGTGCGCTCCCGCTGGCGGCCGCGCTCACCGCGCCGCTGGCCGCCCAGGCCGTCCCGGACGTCATGCCCGTCGCGCAGGCGGCGCCGTCCGGTGAATCGGTGCCCGCCGGCGTCAAGGTCACCAAGGTGGAGTGGCTCACGGCGCGGCGTGCGGCCATCTGGGTGCACTCCCCGGCGATGAACGAGGACATCCAGGTGCAGATCCTGGTGGGGCGCGACTGGAACATCCACCCGGATCAGAAGTACCCGATGCTGCTGATGCTCGACGGTCTGCGCGCCCGCGACGACCAGAGCGGGTGGACCATCGAGACCGACATCGCCGACTTCTTCGCCGACAAGAACGTCAATGTCGTGCTGCCGGTGGGCGGCCAGTCGAGCTTCTACACCGACTGGGAGAAGCCGGACAACGGCAAGAACTACCAGTGGGAGACGTTCCTGACCAAGGAGCTCCCGCCCGTCCTGAACAAGGATTGGCGCATGAACCAGGAGAAGGCGGGCATCGCCGGCCTCTCGATGGGCGGCACGGCGGCGATGATGCTCGCCGAGCGCCACCCCGACATGTTCGACTTCGTGGCCTCCTATTCCGGCATCCTGTCCACCACCTCGCTGGGCATGCCGCAGGCCATCCAGTTCGCCATGCTCGACGCGGGCGGCTTCCACTCGCAGAACATGTGGGGCCCGCCGTCGGATCCGCGCTGGGCCGAGCAGGACCCCCTGCTGCACGTGGACAAGCTCAAGGGCAAGAGCATCTACGTCTCCAGCGGCAACGGCTTCGCCGGCCAGTACGACCAGCCGTCGGGCATCCCCGGGGTCTCCACGAACATCGCGGGCATGGGGCTGGAGATCCTCTCGCGGATGACCTCGCAGAACTTCGCGACCGCGCTGAACAAGGAGGGCATCGCGGCCAACGTGGTCTACCGCCCGTCGGGCACGCACTCGTGGCCGTACTGGCAGTTCGAGCTGCACCA
>CAYVJJ010000371.1:0-3050 GCA_964451655.1 uncultured Mycobacteriaceae bacterium
TGCGCCCGGTGTCGGTGCGCGTGCCCACCCGCGAGGACGGCAGTGCGGAGGTGCCCGAGGGCAAGCTGGACATGGTCATGTCGATCGACTTCCGCATGACCTCCACGACCCTGCTGTCGGACGTCGTGCTTCCGGCCGCGACCTGGTATGAGAAGTTCGACCTGTCCAGCACCGACATGCACCCGTACGTGCATGCGTTCCAACCCGCCATCGACTCGCCGTGGGAGTGCCGCAGCGACTTCGAAGCCTTCCAGACCATCGCGCGCGTGTTCAGCCGGCTGGCGGCGCGGCACCTGGGCGTGCGCAAGGACGTGGTGCTGGGCACGCTCCAGCACGACACCCCCGGCGAGACGGCGTTCCCGCGCGGCGTCGAGAACAACTGGCTCGAGACCGGCGCGACCCCGGTCCCCGGCAGGACGATGGGGCCGATCACGGTGGTCGAGCGCGACTACAGCGCCATCGCGGAGAAGTGGTCCACCCTCGGGCCGCTGCTCGACACAGCGGGGATGACCACCAAGGGCGTGACCGTTCACCCCGACGCGGAGGTCGCGCAGCTGGCCGCCGAGCACGGGGTCATGGACCGGGGGGCGGGCTCGGGCCGGCCGGCGCTGGACACCGACGTGAAGATGTGCGAAGCGGTGCTGCGGCTGTCCGGCACCACCAACGGGCGACTGGCGGTGCAGGGGTTCAAGGAGTACGAGCGCCAGACGGGGCAGCGGCTGGCCCACCTGGCGGAGGGCTCGGAGGAGCGCCACATCACATTCCAGGAGACCCGCACGCACCCGGTGCCGGTCATCACGAGCCCCGAATGGTCCGGAAGCGAGACCGGCGGCCGGCGTTACGCCCCGTTCACGCAGAACATCGAGAACCTCAAGCCGTTCCACACGGTCACCGGCCGCATGCACTTCTTCCTCGACCACGACTGGCTCGAGGAGATCGGCGAGCAGATGCCGGTGTACCGGCCGCCGATGAACCTGCATGCGCTCTACGGGGAACCGAAGCTGGGTGAGACCGGCGAACTGGGCCTTGCGGTGCGGTATCTGACTCCGCATTCGAAGTGGTCGATCCACTCGGAGTATCAGGACAACCTGTTCATGCTCTCGCTCTCCCGCGGCGGGCCCACCATGTGGATGTCGCCCGACGACGCCGCCACCATCGGCGCCGCCGACAACGACTGGGTGGAGGCGGTCAACCGGAACGGCGTGTTCGTGTGCCGGGCGATCGTCTCGCACCGGATACCTCCGGGCGTGGTGTTCGTCTACCACGTCCAGGAACGCACCATCGACACCCCGCTCTCGGAGACCACGGGGCGCCGCGGAGGCATCCACAACTCGATCACCCGCCTGCTGGTCAAGCCGTCGCACCTGGCCGGCGGCTACGGCCAGAACAGCTACGCGTTCAACTATCTCGGCCCCACGGGCAACCAGCGTGACGAGGTCACGTTCGTCCGTCGCCGCTCTCAGGAGGTGACCTACTGATGCGCGTCATGGCTCAGATGGGGATGGTGATGAACCTCGACAAATGCATCGGGTGCCACACCTGCTCCGTCACCTGCAAACAGGCCTGGACCAACCGCGCCGGCATGGAGTACGTCTGGTTCAACAACGTGGAGACGCGTCCCGGCCAGGGCTACCCGCGCACCTACGAGGACCAGGACAAGTGGCAGGGCGGCTGGGTGCTCGACAAGAAGGGGCGGCTGCGGCTGCGCGCCGGGGGCCGGGTCAAGAAGCTCGTGAGCATCTTCTCCAACCCCAAGCTGCCGTCGATCCAGGACTATTACGAGCCGTGGACCTACGACTACGAGAACCTCACCACCGCGCCCGCCGGCGACCACATCCCCGTCGCCAAGCCCCGGAGCCTGCTCACGGGGGAGCCGATGAAGATCACGTGGTCGTCCAACTGGGACGACGACCTGGGCGGGAGCCCGGAGGTGCTGCCCGGGGACCCGATCCTCAAGCAGGTCGGCGAGACGGTCAAGATGCAGCTCGAAGAGACCTTCATGTTCTACCTGCCGCGCATCTGCGAGCACTGCCTCAACCCGTCGTGCGCGGCCTCGTGCCCCTCCGGCGCCATCTACAAGCGCAGTGAGGACGGCATCGTGCTGGTGGACCAGGACAAGTGCCGCGGATGGCGCATGTGCGTGTCCGGGTGCCCCTACAAGAAGGTCTACTTCAACCACCGCACCGGCAAGGCGGAGAAGTGCACGTTCTGCTATCCGCGCGTGGAGGTCGGTCTGCCGACGGTGTGCGCCGAGACCTGCGTGGGGCGGCTCCGCTACATCGGCCTGCTGCTTTACGACGCGGACGCGGTGCTGGACGCCGCCAGCGTGGAGGACCCGCAGGACCTCTACGAATCGCAGATGGACGTGCTGCTGGACCCGAACGACCCGGACGTCATCGCCGCCGCGCGTGAGGCGGGCATCGCCGACGAGTGGATCGAGGGCGCACAGCGCTCGCCCATCTACGCGCTGATCAAGAAGTACAAGGTGGCGCTGCCGCTGCATCCGGAGTACCGGACCATGCCGATGGTCTGGTACATCCCGCCGCTCTCGCCCGTCGTCGACGCCATCGCGCGTGACGGCCACGACGCCGAGGACGTGGGCAATCTGTTCGGTGCGATCGACGCGCTGCGCATCCCCAAGGAGTACCTGGCGGGGCTGTTCACCGCGGGGGACACGGACCTCATCGACGACGTGCTGCACAAGCTCGCCGCGATGCGCTCGTACATGCGCGACATCAACCTGGGTCGTGAGCCGCAGGCGCACATCCCGTCCTCGGTCGGCATGGGGGAGGAGGAGATGTACGAGATGTACCGCCTCCTGGCGCTGGCCAAGTACGACGAGCGCTACGTCATCCCCACCGCCTACCAGAACGAGGGGCACAAGCTGGAGGAGACGGCCACCGAGTGCCCGCTGAACTTCGAGGGCGGGCCGGGGATGTACATGGTGGGCTCGGGCCCGTTCGGCGAGACCAGCGGCAACCCGGCCCCGGTGGCAGTGGAGACGTTCAACGCACTCAAGCAGCGGCAGACCAGCGAACGGACCTCCGGCT
>CAYVJJ010000372.1:0-3040 GCA_964451655.1 uncultured Mycobacteriaceae bacterium
TCAGTGCCACTTCCCCGACGCTCGGCCGACGACGGGCCCCTGTCAAGCGCCCGGCTCACGTGCGCCCCGCTCGCCGGGGCCGCCTCTCGCACATCACAAGCACCGTGGGTGCACCCTTGGCTGAATTCCGCGGTATGAATCGACCACGGGTCCACCTAACGGGGTACGCCGTCCGGGAGCTCCCCTATGGCATGCGGGCGGACACACCGGCACCGATCTCGAGGGTCTCGCCGGTGACGTGGCGGGCGCCCTCGGAGGCAAGGTAGAGGACGGCCGCGGTGACATCGGCCGGGTCGGTCCACGGCTCCCCGAGCGGGTTGAGTTTCGCGTAGCGTCCGCGGACCTGATCACGGGTCGGCGCTTCCATGTCCGGCGCGAACAGCGAGTACATCGCACGGTTGTGGACCATGTCGGTGGACACCGTCCCGGGGCAGACGATGTTGGCGGTGACCCCGGTGCCGGCGAGTTCGAGCGCGAGGGTCTTGGTCAGTCCGATCGCACCCCACTTGGCCGCGGAATAGTGGCCCAGGTTGGGGGTGCCGGCGCGCCCGCCCATCGAGGCGATGGTGATGATCCTGCCCCGGCCGCGCCCGGACATCACCGGCGCGGCGGCACGCAGCGTGTGGAAGACGCCGGTCAGGTCGATATCGAGCATCGTCGACCATTGCGCATCGGTCAGCTCCACCACCGGGGCGAAGCTGACGACGCCCGCGTTGGCGATGCACACGTCGAGCCCGCCGAACTCGCCGACCGCGGAGTCGACGACCTCGCGCATGCGGGCGCCGTCGCGCACATCGGCCTGCATGGTCAGGCACCGTCCTCCGGCCTGCTCCACCGACTCCCGGGTCTCGTCGAGGTCGGCGGCCGTGGCCAGCGGGTACGGGACCGTCTCGACGTCCGCGCACAGGTCGGTGGCGATGATCGAGGCGCCGCGGCGGGCGAACTCGACCGCGTGGCTGCGGCCCTGTCCACGGGCGGCGCCGGTGATCAGCACCGTCTGCCCCTCGAAGTCGCGCGCCGGTGCGTGTGCGGTGCCGTCGGGGTGTGTCATCGGATGCGGTAGGTCCTTTCGGCGGTGTCGGTGTAGAAGCGGTGCTGCTCGGTCTCCGACGCGTCGGCGAGCAGCGTGCGTACGGTATCGATCCACTGCCCGTAGGTACCCGCCATCGTCTCGATCGGCATGTTGGACCCGAACATCACGCGGTCCCAGCCGAACTCGTCGATCGCGGTCTCGATCCACGGCCGCAGCGTGCGCACCGACAGGTCGGCGGTCGCCATGCCCAGCCCGGTGACCTTGCAGGCGATGCCGGGGCGCCGGGCGCAGGCTCGGATCGCAGTGCGCCACTCGGCGAAGCCGTCCGCGTCGGTGGCGCCGGGCCAACCGGTGTGCTCGAGCGCGACGCTCAGTTCAGGGTGGCCGGCGAGCACGTCCAGCCATCGCTCCATCGCCTCCGGCTGCGTGACCAGGTCGAACACGTACCCGCCGCGGTCGAGCCAGGACAGGATCGCCGCGGCCGCATCGGACTCGGGTTCCAGGCCCGTGAGCACCCGTATGCCGCGGAACCGGGGGCTGCGGGCCTGGTGCTCCAGATCGGCGACGATCGCTGCGGGGTCGAGGCCGGGATCGACGCTGCCGACGATCACCAGATCGAGGTCCTCGCGCTCGGCCAGCGCCTCGACCCACCGGGTCTCGTCGAGGTAGGCGCGCGGCGCGGTGGTGGCCGAGACGTGCACGAATTGCTCGACCCGCAGGTCTCCGGCCGCAGCACGGTAGTCGGCGGGCAGGAAGTCCGCATACAGCGACGGCGTCCCGACCTGCTCGGCGAACGGCCGCAGGGCCGTGTACCACTCGTTCTCGGTGATGCTCCACTGGTGCACGTGTGCGTCGACAACGCCGTTGCCCATCGCGGGACCTCCTCAGCTCGCTCTCCCCATCCTGGGCCGCGGCAGGAGCGATCCGCCAATACCGTGAGCGCACCGATCTAGCATGTCGACATGATGGATGCGGTCAGTCTGCGCGATCTCGAGTACGTGGTCGCCGTGGAGCGGGAACGCAATTTCACGCGCGCCGCGGCGTCGATACCGATGGCGCAGCCGGCCCTGAGCCAGTCGATCGCGCGGATCGAGCGCCGCCTGGGGGTCGCGCTGTTCCACCGGACCAGCCGCACGGTGGTGCCGACCGAGGCGGGGGCGTTGCTGGCCGGTCGTGCGCACCGGGTCCTCGCCGAGTTGGGCCGCGCCCTCGAGGACACGCGTGCCGCAGGAGGCCGGCACACGGTGCGCATCCAGGTCACCGAGCCGTCGCTCATGGTGCCTCGCAAGGTGTTGACCGCGGCCCGGAGCGCGTTGCCGGATGCCGCCGTGCATCAGACGACAGTGCCGCGTTCGCAGGTCGCGGCCATGCTCGCCGACGGCGGCTTGACTGTGTCAGTGGGCCCCCGTGAGCGGGGCGCCGGTCTAGCGTGGGAAGAACTGTGCCGCGAAGGCGTGGTGGCCGTGACGGACCCGGGCCATCCGCTGGCGCACCGGGATTCGGTCACGGTCGCCGAGGTCGCTGAGTACCCGATCGTCGCCATCGACACCGGCATGAGCGACTGGAACTCGACCGTGGCGCGGCATTTCGCACGGTGCGGGTGCACGCCGCAGTGGACCGAGTCGACCGCGTTCGGAGCCGTCGCCGCCGCGGACCTCGTGCACGGGTCGCAGGCCGTGTTCCTCGCGCTCGAATCGATCGCCCGCAGCCTCACCGGCCCGGTCGTGCATCGACGGTTCGTTCCGGACTGGTCCATCACCTGGTTCGTCAACTGGCGGGCGAGCCCGGCTCCGCCGCCGTGGACGACCGAGGTGGTGGATGCGATGCGCGGGTGCCTGTAGCGGCAGGGGCCGAGCGCGAGTGACGCCCACCGGCCCCGGAGCCGCCCGGCGCTTACCTCCCGCCGACCCCGGAGCCGCCTCCCGATGAGTTCCGGGCCCCACTGCTGTCAGCACTGTCGAGCCCCGCCCCGGGCCGTTCAGCGCACTGCCCACACCGAGGAGGAAC
>CAYVJJ010000373.1:0-3025 GCA_964451655.1 uncultured Mycobacteriaceae bacterium
CCGGTGCCGCCGGTGCCGCGCACCGGACTCACAGATGCGCGGCGATCTCGGGTACGACCGCCGAACTTCCTCTTGCGCACCGGATCTCTCGGCGTGTCGTCGCAATGCACGAGCGAGGTGGTCCGGTCGGAAGCGGACTGGCGCGCGGGTGACAGATCAGTGCGCGGGTCCGCACCTGAAGCTGCACCTCGAACATCACGTCGGCTCAACGCACGCGGATCCACCGCGCGGGCGGCGAACTCCCGCGCGGTGGGACGACGCCTCCGGAAAAGCCGTGCGCGGCGCCACGTCACCGCCCGCCACGTCACCACCCGCCACCTCACCACCCGCCACCGGACCACCCCTCACCACGCCGCACGCAGTGCAACCTATGCAACAAGTTGCACTGCAACCAGTCGCATAGTTATTCTCGGTGCATGGCACTCGAGCACGCGATCCTCGTCGCCCTGTCGGAGCGGACCGGCAGCGGCTATGAGCTTGCGCGCCGGTTCGACCAGACGATCGGCTTCTTCTACGGCGCCAGCCACCAGCAGATCTACCGGACCCTCAAGCGCATGGCGGCGGACGGATGGGTGAGCAGCGAGGCGGTCCCGCAGTCCGGCCGGCCGGACAAGAAGGTGTACTCGGTCAGCGAGGCGGGCTCCACGGAGATGCGCAAGTGGCTGGAGCAGCCGACCCACCTGTCCGAGATCCGCGACGAACTCAGCCTGAAGATCCGGGGCGCCTCCTACGGGGACGCGGCGGCCGTGCTCGCGGAAGTGCGCCGCCACGGCGGCGAGCACCGGGCGCGATTGCAGCTCTACCGGAGGATGCAGGAGGACGACTTCCCGGATCCCGATGCGCTCCCCCCGTCGAAATACCACCGGTACCTGGTGCTCCGCGGCGGGATCCGCATCGAAGAATCACTGGTCGCCTGGTGCGACGAGGTGGCGGAAGGGATGGAGAGGCACGCGCGTGACGGCGCGCTGCCCGCCTGACCGGCCGATCGGCAGACCTCCCGCCACGGGACATCACGACACTCGAGGAAAGGCGACACCATGCCCGCGTACCCGGCCTTGTTCACTCCGCTCGACCTGGGGTTCACCACACTGAAGAACCGCGTCGTCATGGGGTCGATGCACACTGGTCTGGAGGACCGCGCCAAGCACATCGACCGCCTCGCGGAGTTCTACGCCGAGCGCGCTCGCGGCGGAGTCGGCCTGATCATCACGGGAGGTTTCGCACCGAACCACGAGGGGTGGCTGGCCCCGTTCGGCGCGATGATGACCACCCACCAGCAGGCGCGCCGGCACAAGCGCATCACCTCCGCGGTGCACGCCGAGGGCGGAAAGATCGCCATGCAGCTTCTGCACGCCGGGCGTTACTCGTACTGGCCGCGGTCCGTGTCCGCCTCGGCCATCCAGTCCCCCATCAACCCGTTCCGCCCCCGCGCGCTGACCGAGCGCGGGATCCGGAAGATCATCCGCGACTTCGCCAAGTCCGCGCGGCTGGCCCGTGAGGCCGGCTACGACGGCGTGGAGATCATGGGCGGCGAGGGCTACCTGATCAACCAATTCCTCGCCGAGCGCGTCAACCAGCGCACCGATCGGTGGGGCGGCAGCACCGAGAACCGCCAGCGCTTCCCCCTCGCCATCGCCCGCGCCATCCGCGAGGCCGTCGGCGAGGACTTCATCGTGATCTTCCGCCTGTCCATGGCGGACTTGGTGAAGCAGGGGCAGAAGTGGGAGGAGATCGTCGGCCTGGCCCACGAGCTCGAGTCCGCAGGCGTGACCATCATCAACACCGACATCGGCTGGCATGAAGCCCCGGTCCCGACGATCGTCACCTCGGTCCCCCGGGCCGCGTTCGCGGAATTCACCGCGCGCATCGCCAAAGAGGTCTCGATCCCGGTGTGCGTCTCCAACCGCATCAACATGCCGGAGACTGCCGAGCATCTGCTCAACACCACCCCCATCGAGCTGGTGTCGCTGGCGCGCCCGATGCTCGCCGACCCCGACTGGACCCGCAAGGCGCAGCAGGGCAAGGACGACGAGATCAACACCTGCATCGCCTGCAACCAGGCCTGCCTGGACCACGGTTTCGAGGGCAAGATGGTCTCCTGCCTGGTGAACCCCCGCGCATGCCACGAGACCATCCTCACCCTGGGCCCCACCCGCGCCCGCAAGTCCGTCGCTGTGGTGGGCGCCGGCCCGGCCGGGCTCGCCGCGGCCACGACCCTCGCCGACCGGGGCCACGAGGTGACCCTGTTCGAGGCGCAGGACAGGATCGGCGGCCAGTTCGAGATCGCGCGGCGCATCCCCGGGAAGGAGGAGTTCGCCGAGACCATCCGCTACTTCACCCGCAGACTGGAACTCACCGGTGTCGACGTCCGGCTCGGGACGCGGGCCGGCATCGACGAGCTCGCCGGGTTCGACGAGGTCGTGGTGGCCACCGGCGTGACGCCGCGCATCCCGAGAATCGAAGGCATCGACCACGACAAGACCGTCTCCTACGCGGATCTGGTGCTGGGCCGGCGCTCCGCCGGCGACAAGGTCGCGGTGATCGGCGCCGGCGGCATCGGCGTCGACGTCAGCGAATTCCTCACCCACACGACCTCCCCCACCCTCGACCTGGAGGAGTGGATGCGCGAGTGGGGCGTCACCTACGACGAGGATGCGGTCGGCGCGCTGACCAAGCCGCAGCCGGCGCCCTCCCCGCGGGAGGTCTACCTGTGCCAGCGGAAGACCAGCCGCATCGGCAAGGGGCTGGGCAAGACCACCGGCTGGGTGCACCGCGCCGCGTTGAAGGCCAAGGGCGTCGAACAACTGACCGGAGTGGAGTACCGGAAAATCGACGACGACGGCCTGCACCTGAGCATCGGCGAGACCTACCGCGTGCTCGACGTCGACACCGTGGTGGTGTGCGCCGGACAGGAATCGGTGCGCGACCTCATCGGGCGGCTCGAGGAGCGGGGCATCACGCACCACGTGATCGGCGGCGCCGACGTGGCCGCGGAGCTGGACGCCAAGCGGGCCATCAAGCAGGG
>CAYVJJ010000374.1:0-3025 GCA_964451655.1 uncultured Mycobacteriaceae bacterium
TTCTGGATGTGGCACACCGCCAACGCCTACGACGCCGGCGACGGCACCGTCGTCCTGGACTACGTGCAGTGGGACCACCCGGGCGCGGTGGCGGGCGTGTCCGGGGAATCGTCGAGTGCGCTGATGCGCGCGGTGCTCGACCCGGCGACGGGCCGCATCACACGCACCGAGATCGCCCGGCGGAACATGGAGTTCCCGCGTATCGACGATCGCCTCATCGCCCGCCCGCACCGGCAGGTGTCGGCCGTGGGCGAGAGCGACGGTGCGGACTTGGTGGGCGGAGACGCGGACCTGCTGCGCTGGTACGACCTGGAGACCGGCGACGGCGTCACGTGGGGCGACCCGGGGTTGTCGTTCGGCGAGCCCGTCCACCTGCCCACCGGCGCCGGTGAGCACTACTGGGGGTCGATCGTCACCGATCGCGGCGACCTGACCAGCTGGTTCTTCGTGTTCGACGGGGAGGAGCCCCACGCCGGGCCGCGGGCGCGGGTACGGCTGCCGCATCGGGTGCCCGCCGGCCTGCACGGGGCGTGGTTGCCGTCCGAGTGAGCGCCCCGGCTGTGGCGGGCGCCCCGGCTGCGCCTACTCAGCAGTACGGGTACGTCTCGGCGGCCGGAATGTACCCGTACTGCTGAGTAGCTCCCTCCTCGCTAGCCCCCTCCCGGACGGTTCCCGCGCCGGCGCGGCGGCTACCCCAGGTCCCGGGCGAGCGCCCTCCCGGCGGCGCGCCCGGAGAAGACGCATCCGCCCAGGAACGTGCCTTCGAGCGCGTTGTAGCCGTGCACCCCGCCGCCGCCGAATCCGGCCACTTCGCCCGCGGCGTACAGGCCGTCGAACGGCGTGCCGTCCGGGTGCATCACCTGCGAATCCAGGTTCGTCTCCAGCCCGCCGAGCGTCTTGCGGGTGAGCAGGTGCAGGCGCACGGCGATCAGCGGCCCGTGCGCGGGGTCGAGCAGCTTGTGCGGGCGGGCCACCCGGATCACCTTGTCGGCCAGGTAGCTGCGGGCATTGCGCACCGCCATCAGCTGCAGATCCTTGGAGTAGGTGTTGTCGAGTTCGCGGTCGCGGGCCAGCACTTCACGCTCGACCTGCGCGTAGTCGAGAGCCGGGCCCGAGCCGATGGCGTTCATGCCGTCCACCAGTGAGCGCAGGTCCGGGCGCACCACGAAGTCCTCGCCGTAGCGCATGAACGCGTCCACCGGCCCCGGCGCGCCCTTGCCGACGCGGCCGAGCAGCAGCTTGAGGTCCTTGCCGGTCATGTCGGGGTTCTGTTCGGAGCCCGACAGCGCGAACTCCTTCTCGATGATCGACTGCGTCAGGATGAACCAGGTGTGGTCGTGGCCGGTGCCCAGGATGTGCTTGAGGGTGCCGAGCGTGTCGAAGCCGGGGAACAGCGGCGTGGGCAGCCGCTTGCCTTCGGCGTCCAGCCACAGCGACGACGGGCCGGGGATGATGCGGATGCCGTGGTCCGGCCAGATGGGGTCCCAGTTGACGATGCCCTCGGTGTAGTGCCACATGCGGTCGCGGTTGACGATGCTGCCGCCCGCGTTCTCGGTGATCTCCAGCATGCGGCCGTCGACATGCGCGGGCACACCGCAGATCATGTTCTGCGGCATCCGCCCCAGCCGGTCGACGGGCCAGTTCCTGCGCACCAGCTCCTGGTTGCCGCCGATGCCGCCGGAGGTCACCACCACCGCCTGCGCGCGCAGCTCGAACTCGCCGGCCTTGTCCCGGTTGGACCGCACGCCCCGCGACTCGGTGGACGGGGCCAGCACCGTGCCGCGCACGCCCACCGCGGCGCCGCCCTCGACGATCAGCTCGTCCACCTGGTGCCGGTGCTGGAAAGTGACCAGCCCCTTCGCGGCGGCGGCCAGCACCGGCTCGGCGAAGATGCGCACCACCTCCGGGCCCGTGCCCCAGGAGATGTGGAAGCGGGGCACCGAGTTGCCGTGGTCCAGGGCGGTGCCGCGGCCGCGTTCCGCCCAGCCGACGGTGGGCATGAACCGCATGCCGAGCCCGTGCATGTAGGCCCGCTTCTCCCCGGCGGCGAACTGCACGTAGGCCTGCGCCCACTGACGGGGCCAGTGATCCTGGCGTTCGCGGTCGAATCCGGCCGAGCCCATCCAGTCCTGCAGCGCCAGGTCGTAGGAGTCCTTGATTCCCATGCGCCGCTGCTCCGGGCTGTTGACCAGGAAGATGCCGCCCAGGGACCAGAACGCCTGCCCGCCCAGGTTCGCCTCGTTCTCCTGGTCCACCACCAGGACCTTGCGCCCGGCGCGGGTGAGCTCATAGGTGGCGACCAGCCCGGCCAGGCCGGCCCCCACCACGATCACGTCGGCGTCTGCGGTCATGCGTGCTCCTCTGGTCCGGTGTGGCGGGCGGCTGCCGGGCGGGCCGGCGGTGCGGGACCGGCGGGCGGCGCGCGTCCGGAGCGGCCGCCGCCGTGTTGGGCAGGTGTCCGTCCCGCTATTGCAAGGTATCGAGTCCGCGGGTGCAGGGGAAGGGATACAGCGGGGTGCAGCGACGAGTCGGTGGTTCTGCGGTGGCCGGGGCGGCCCCGTCACCGGAAAAGCGCCGACTCGGGGAGGCGGGGGACGCGTGACGCCGTACGCTCGGTCCATGGCCGACGACGGGTACCGGGAGTTGGTGGAACAGGTGCGCGAGTCGGGGGAACGCCTCCGCGGCACCCTCGGCGCGATGACGGAGGAGCAGGCCAGGGGCGCGTCCCTGCTGCCCGGCTGGTCGCGGGGACACGTCGTCACGCACCTGGCGCGCAACGCTGATGCGATGCACCGGTTTTCGCGCGGGGTGCTGGACGGCCGCGCCGCGCCCGTGATGTACCCGGGAGGGCCTGAGGCGCGCGCGTCCGCCATCGAGGAGGGGGCCGACCGTCCTGTGGAGCTGCTGCGCGCCGATCTGGACTTCTCCGGCACCCGCGCGGAGGTCGCCATGGACGCGGTCCCGGAGCGTCTGCTGGACACGCCGATCAATTGGAAGCACGTGGTACCGGCCCGGATGATTCCGG
>CAYVJJ010000375.1:0-3001 GCA_964451655.1 uncultured Mycobacteriaceae bacterium
GCGCCGATGGTACTGCACCCGTGGGGTGTGGGAGAGTAGGACGCTGCCGCACATAACATCAAGGTGGAGGGGAACCCCGATATAATGGGGTTCCCCTCCACTTGTGTGTCCGCCTGTTCCGATAGGCGGCCTGTACGGACGACGAGGATGATGCATGAGCGCGTACGAGCCCCATGATGCCGCGGATCGCGGTAACCGTGGTCGGCATAGCGGTGAGACGTACCGGGGCGGCGCCGGCCGGGCACATCCGCGCAGGAGCGCCACCGGTGACTCCGGGGGCACTGACGGCGACCGTGCGGCAAAGGGCCGGGGCGACAGGCGTCATGGTGGCCGTGAGGACCGCCCGGGTATCGGCGACCGTCGGCATCAGGGCGGGGAAACGAGCGTCGGCCGGGGGAGCGGTGCGAGGAGCTCGGACGGCCGATGGGGAGAACGCCGTCGCGGCGGGGACAGTCGTCGCACGTCCGGTCCGCAACGAGGCGGAGAGCGCGGGGGCGTCGGTCGGAGAGGCCCGCAGGAACGGGGTGGCCGACGTGATTCGCCAGGTCAGGCCCGGACGGGCCGCGGCCGTACGGGTGCGGACGCCGCGAACGTGGGCCCACGTAAGAAGCGGTCCGAGGAACCCGCGTTGCCGGACTCGGTGACTGCGGACGAGCTCGACACGGCGGTACGCCGGGACTTGCGCACCCTCGACCGGGCGAACGCGGAATCGGTGGCGCGTCATCTGGTGATGGCCGGGCGGTTGGTCGATGAGGATCCCGAAACGGCGCTCACGCATGCACGGGCCGCGCGGGAGCGCGCCGGACGGATCGCGGCGGTGCGCGAGGCGGTGGGGATCTCCGCCTACCACGCGGGCGAATGGGCGGAAGCGCTGTCGGAGTTGCGGGCTGCGCGGCGGATGGGCGGCGGCCCCGGGATGCTGGCGGTCATGGCCGATTGCGAGCGGGGGCTCGGACGTCCCGAGCGTGCCGTCGAACTGGCGCGGAGCGACGAAGCGCGGGCACTCGCCGGCGACGACGCCATCGAATTGAAGATCGTGGTCGCCGGCGCACGGATGGACATGGGCAGGCCCGACGCGGCGGTGGTGACGCTGCAAGGCGGCGACCTCGATCCGGCCAAGACGGGCTCGGCGTACGCCCGGCTGTTCTACGTGTACGCGGACGCGCTGCTGAAGTCGGATCGCCGGCGCGAAGCGCTCGAGTGGTTCCTGAACTCCGCGGCAGCCGATGAGGAGGGCGAAACCGATGCGGAGGAAAGGGTCTCAGAACTGAGCGCCGTCGCGGGCGACGGGCGGTGACGGATGACGTCGCAGGACGACGCAGATCCGCGGAGCGGTGACGGCCGGAATTCCGTCGGGCTCGGGGAGGCGCCCGGATGGCACTCCCGCGCACTCTCCGACACCTACGATCTGCTGCTGCTGGATCTCGACGGCACTGTATACCGGGGTGCGGAACCGATCGACGGTGTCGCGGAAGCGCTCGGCAGGGCCGGATCGCAGCGGCTGTTCGTGACCAACAACGCGAGCCGCGCGCCGGCCGAGGTCGCCCGGCGGCTCAACGGTATGGGCATCGACGCGGTTCCCGACGAGATCGTGACAAGTGCACAGGCGGGTGCACGGCTGGTCGCCTCGGGCGTCCAAGCCGGGGCTCAGGTGCTCGTGGTGGGGGCGGAGGCCCTCGCCGACGAGGTGCAGGCCCAGGGACTGGAACCGGTACGCACGTGCACCGGCGAGGTCGCCGCGGTCATCCAAGGGTTCGCCCGGTCGGTGGCGTGGTCGGATCTGGCCGAAGCCGCACTCGCGATCCGCGCCGGCGCGTGGTGGGTGGCCACCAACGTCGACTCCACGCTTCCGGATGAACGCGGGCTGCTGCCCGGCAACGGCTCGCTCGTGGCAGCACTCGCCACCGCGACGTCCGCATCGCCCACGGTGGCCGGAAAACCCGCGCGCCCGATCATGGACGACGCCGTCCATCGTGGTGCCGGTGACCGTCCTCTGGTCGTCGGTGACCGGCTGGACACCGACATCGCAGGGGCCTGCGCTGCCGGGCTCGACAGCATGCTCGTGCTCACCGGCGTGTCGACCCCTGCCGAACTCATCCGCGCGGATCCGTCAATGCGCCCCACGCACGTGGCCCGGGACCTTCGTGCCCTGGCCGGAACGGCGGCGGAGAGCGTGATCGCCGCACAGCAGGGGTGGAACGTGGACGTGGACGGCGAGGTCATGCGCGTGTCGGTGGACGCCGCGATCGTCGCGGCGGCAGAGGAGGCGGCACACCGTTCACAACGCTCCGGAGTCGTGGATCTGCTGGCGATGCCGGGACTGCGCGCGGCCGCGGCCGCCGCGTGGCAGCACTGTTTCACCGGTGAAGTGGAAGGCTGCGGCCCCGTCACACGGACCCTCGCCCGGCAGTGGAACCTGCCGTGAACGGCCACGCGGTGCGCCCCGGCCGGGGGCGTGCTCCGTTGGGTCCGGCCGGGCGCATCGGATAGCGTTGTCCACGATGAACGACAGCGGATCGCCACAGGAACATCCGACGCCCGGACCCGTACCGAAGCCGTCGGACGTCGGTGCCCGCATGGCGGACCCGGAGGAGATCCGGCGCACGGTCGGGCGCCTTCTGGAGCGTGCGGACGCCCCCGGCCTCGACGGCGACGATGTGCACGGGCCGGACGGGGTTCAGGATCCGCACGGAATCGATCCGGCAGACCTGTTCGAACAGGCGCACGAGGTGCTGCTGGAGGCGCTGTCGACGGTGGACAGGAACTGACATGGCCCGTCGTGCACGCGCGGACGCGGAACTGGTGCGTCGCGGTCTGGCCCGGTCGCGGGAGCAGGCGGCCCGGCTGATCGCCGACGGCCGGGTGAAATCGGGCCCGTTGCCCGTGGCCAAACCCGCGACCGGGATCGGGGCCGGCGATCCGCTGCACGTGGTCGCAGTCCCGGATGAGATCGACTGGGCCTCGCGCGGCGCCCGCAAACTGCTGGGGCCGCTGGAACGGT
>CAYVJJ010000376.1:0-2993 GCA_964451655.1 uncultured Mycobacteriaceae bacterium
CGTCAACCGATGAGAACGCCCCGCCGGTTCGCCCTGGAGGCGATCCCGGCGGGGCGGTGTGCCATCGGGGCCAGCGTCGAAACGTTCCCACGGGAAGCGCGTTCCGACGCGTCGGACCCCTCAATTCCGCTGGTCACATGGGATGGATGCACCTGCCGAGCGACATGCACTCGAACATCCTGGTCAGCCGCTGGAGCAGGCCTTCCAATGAATTGTCGGGCATCACTGCGATCGTGTCGTCCACCGTCACCTCCTTTGCCGATTGTGGAAGAGCTGTGTGCGCCGAAGTGCTGAGCCGAAGTGCTGAGCTGAAGTTCTGCGCCGAAGAGTTACGGGTGGGCGGGCTCTGCGCGCACCGTGTTCAACTGAAACACCCCAGGGTAGGGAAAACGTGACCGGCTGCACAGGAGCTCAAGACCCGTCCTTCAACACCGAACCGGAGGACTTGCCGTCGGTCAGCCCCACTCCGCAGATCACCCCGCGGTCCCCCTGCTCCCACGTCTCGGGTACCGGACCCCAGTAGAAGACCGTCATCTGCGGGTCGACCCTCCTCAGGTCGACGGCGTCGCGTGCGCGCGTGGTGCACTGCTCGGTGGCGATCGGCTCGACGTGCTCGAAGCCCGCCTGCGGCTCGTCGATCGTGAAATCGTCCACGATCTCCACGGCGTGCGGGTCCGCGCAGTCGGCGAGCTCCACCTGCTGCACCATGGAGTGATCCACCGCCGGCAGCTCGACGAAGCAGTCGCCGGTCATCGCGGCCGCGGGCATGATCCGGGTGCCCGCGGCCCCCGAATGCGGCGCACCACCGCCGCCGTCCGCGGCCGCAGTACCCGCCGGTGACTGTCGTGCGTCGGCCGTCGCGGCCGGGTCGGAATCGGAGCCGTCCCCGCCGGAGCCGTCCGATCCGCAGGCGGTGAGCGCGACCGCCACCACCGCCGTGACCGCCGCCGTCGCGCACCCGCCCGCCAAACCGCGGGTGCGTGTCCGGGCCGGCCGCCGCACGGGCCCGCACCCGAATGCGGCCCGCCGCCCCGGCTGCCGCTCTGCTCCCATAGCCGCCCGAGCCACCATGACCGAACCTCCCTCGTTGAGAACTCCTCCGGTGCGCAGCCGTGGACTTCTTGGCCGTGCGCAGCCAGAATGAGGCTAGGAGCGTTCTAGGCACGGGACGTGCCTAGTGGTGGTCAAGGGTGGTTCTCATGACGCAGACCTCGATGCGTTTGCTCACGCTGCTGTCTCTGTTGCAGTCCGAGCCGCACCGCAGCGGCGCCGAACTCGCCGAGCGCCTCCGGGTCAGCCGCCGCACGGTGCGCAACGACATCGACCGGCTCCGGGAGTGCGGATACGCCATCGACGGCGTCCGGGGCAGCGGCGGTGGCTACCGGCTGGGCTTCGGGGGCACGGCGGTACCGCCCCTCATGCTCGACGCCGACGAGGCCATCGCCGTCGCCATCGGACTGCACGCCGGCGTCAACTGCATCATCGGCGGGATGGAGGAGGTCTCGCTGGGGGCCCTGTCCAAGCTGGAGCGGATGCTGCCGTCGCAGGCGCGCAGGAACGTGCGGAACCTGGGCCACTTCGTGGTGCCGATGCCGACGGAGAACGCCGAGCCCGTGCCCATCGTCGACCCGTCGTTGCTCACGATGCTGGCGGGTATCTGCGAGAGCAACGAGCTGCTGCGGTTCGAGTACCTGCTCGACGGTCCGCGTGTCGAGCAGCGGACGGACCGCCGGCCGGCCGAGCAGCGTTCCGGGGCCGGCCCGCCGCCGACGACACCGCGACCGGCCACCGCACAACCGGTACGTCGGGCAACACCGCTGCCCGTCCCGTCCAGGTACGAGGTGGAGCCGTATCTGCTCATCAACCGCATCCACCGCTGGTACCTGCTGGCCTACGACCCGGACCGCAGCGAGTGGGCGGTCTTCGAGGTGTACGGCATCCGGCCGCGCACCCCGGCCGTGGGCGGGCGGTACACCCCGCGGCCGCTCCCGGCCGAGGACATGCACGCCTACGTCAGCCGCCGGTTGCCGGGCAACGTGTGGAAGGTCGAGGCGACGGTGACGGTGGAGCTGCCGGCCGAGCGTGTGCGCACACTGGTCGCGCCGGCCGAGGGCGAGGTGACCGCCCTCGATGCACGGCGCTGCACACTGCGGGTGGGCGGGGAGACGGCGGCGGCCGTCGCGGGTGTGCTGGTCCGGCTGGACGCGGACTTCACGGTGGAGGGGCCGCCCGAGTCGATCCGCTACCTCGCACAGCTGGCGGCGCGTTTCGACCGCGGCTCGGTCGGCCCGGCGAAGGGTGCCGCGGCGCGTCCGGGAGACTCCGTCGGCACCCCCTCGGACGGTATCCGCGCGCGGGACGGCGACGCCGAGCCCACGCCCGGCTGACGCGGCCCGTCGCGGTACCGGTCAGGCGAACCTACGCGTTGCCGACCGGCAGCTCGTGCTTTTCCGACATGAACACGCGGCGGTCGCCCTGCGCGTCGGCGATCGCGGTGATGCCGCCCCACGCGAGCATCAGCAGGTGCTCGATGAGCTCCTCGACCGGAGTGGTCCGGTCCATCATCCATCGGTGGGTGGCCAGCTGGACCGCACCGACGACGCCGTAGGACCAGGTGAGCGCGCCGTCGGTGAGGAAGCCCAGGCGTTCGAGGCGGTCGCGGAGAACGCCGGCGAGCAGCTCGGCGACGATGCGCTCGCTGTTCTCCAGCGCAGCCCGCACACCCGCCCCGCCGGAGGTCATGCCCATGATGAACGGGTAGATCTCCGGTTCGTCGGCCACGGTGCGCACGTACACCGAGATGGCGGCCTCGGCCAGCCCGAACTCGTCGAGGTCCTGCCCCAGCGCGGCGGCGAGCGCGGGCGCCAGCCGCGTCTCCATGAACCGCATCGTCGCGGCGCTGGTCAGGTCCGCCTTGTCGTCGAAATACCGGTAGAGCACGGTCTTGGACACGCCGATCTCGGCGGCGATCTCGTCCATCCCGATGGTGCTGC
>CAYVJJ010000377.1:0-2986 GCA_964451655.1 uncultured Mycobacteriaceae bacterium
CCGGTCCCGCGCCCACCGGTCCCGCGCAGTCAGCGCCGTCGCGCTCGCCGAACAGCATGAGCACCGAGGCCGGTCGCGTGCGCATCCCGGGCGGCACGGCGCGTGATCGCAGGGCCCGGGGAAGCAGCCGACTCCCCGATCCCTGCCGCAGTGCGGGGGCGACGGGCCCGGACCCGTCGCCCCGCAGCCGATCGGCCAGGGCCGCCAGCCAGTCCGGCACCGGCTGCTGCGGCGTCTCCGCTCCGGCGGGTGCATCTGCGGTGTTCACAGCGTCACCCCCAGGGTGTCCTCGACGACCTGCGCGATATCGGCGGCATCGGTGAACGGTATCGCCACCACCTTCGCCACCGAACCGTCGGCCCGCACCAGCACGGTCACGGGAAGGACCTGGGGTGCGCGGACCGCCGCCGCCACCGCACGGTCCGGGTCCGCGACCGCATCCAGGTGCACGCCCAACTCGCGCAGAAGTGCACGCCCCTTGTCAGTGTGCGGGTCGCTGTGCACGGCCAGCACGGTCACCGCCTCGCCCGCCTGCCGTGCGAACTGTTCCATCGCGGGCAGCTCCGCCCGGCACGGGCCGCACCAGTACGCCCACAGGTTGATCACCGCGGGCCTGCCGGCGAGCTCCGCGGACAAGTCCACCGGACGGCCGTCGCCGAGGTCGGTGAGGGTGATCCCGGCCAGCGGCGTGTCCGAGTCCGCCGCGGCGCCCCCGCTGGAACCGCCGGACTCCCGGACCGCGCCTCCGGGCCCGGCATCGTCGGCGGTGGCCGCCGGCGCGGACTGCGCTGAGCCGTTGCCGTCGTCCCCGGGCGCGCCGTCCCCGAGTACCGTCATCACGAGCGCGACGATGAGCGCGACGAACACGATCAGCACGCCGATACCTGTCTTCGCCGACGCGCTCAGGCCCGCCCGCGGACTCATCGCGCGGGGCTTTCCGGCGTCCCGTCGGGAGTCCGGGCGCCGTCGGGCGCCAGCCCCGCCAGCGCCAGCAGATGCTCCGTCTCCGGTCCGCGCACCAGTGCGGCCGCCGTGGCGGGATCGGTGGGCCCCTCGCCGAACGAGGGGCAGTCCCGGGCCAGCACGCAGACTCCGCACGCTGGGCGGCGGGCATGGCACACGCGCCGCCCGTGGAAGATCACGCGATGCGACAGCACCGTCCACTCACGCCGCTCGATGAGGTCGCCGACAGCGTGCTCGACTTTCACCGGGTCGGTCTCCTCGGTCCACCGCCACCGCCGCACAAGGCGCAGGAAGTGGGTGTCGACGGTGATGCCGGGGATGTCGAAGGCGTTGCCGAGGATGACGTTGGCGGTCTTGCGGCCGATGCCCGGCAGCTTCGAGAGCTCCTTCATCGTCCGCGGGACCTCACCGTCGTGCTTCTCCACGAGCTGCTGTCCGAGCCGGATCAGCGAATCGGTCTTGTTCCGGTAGAACCCGGTGCTGCGGATCAGCTCCTCGAGTTCGGTGCGGTCGGCGCCGGCGTAGTCCTCCGCGGTCCGGTAGCGGGTGAACAGCGCAGGGGTCACCATGTTCACCCGCTTGTCCGTGCACTGGGCCGACAGGATGGTCGCGACAGCAAGCTCCAGCGGCGTCGTGAAATCCAGCTCGGCGTACACGTGCGGGAACGCCACCCCGAGCGCACGGTTCATCCGGCGCGCCCGCCGCACCAGGCCCAGCCGCGTCTCCGGCGTGGACCGTCTCCTCCCGCCTCGCCCACCGGCGATTCCCGTCGTCACCACGCCGACCAGACTACGGACCCGCGGCCGGGCCCGGTCGCCCCCGCTCGGTGTGACGGTGCCTACTTCCGGCCGGGTCGTTGCGCGATCGAGACCTCGAGGGTGTTTACTCACCGGTATGCAGGTAGTCCTCGTGGTGCTCGCCCCGATCCTCGTGATCGCCTTCGCAATGGCAATGGAACACATCGAGAGCCTTCTCCGCCGCCGCACGGACCACGTCGGCGACCCGCAGCAATTCATCGAATCGCACACCCCCAGCGAGCTGCTCTCCGAGCCGGCGTGACGGCGCTCCGCGTGTCACCCCCGCCCGCCGCCCGCGTGTAACCGCCACCGGCGCCGCACTTGTCCGGCGCCGGTGCGTACTGAGCGTCCGACGCCAAATCCTGCCGCGCCACGCCTGTGCCTGTAGCCTCGGTCACACGGCACGGCGCACCTGTCACTAGACTACGTCGTGATGCCCTGCGCGGACGCTGCGCGGGGCCGCCACGCGCCCGGATGGACAGAGTGGATCTTCTCACGGAAGAGTAGATTTTCTCCCGGCGCAGACGACAGACCGCCCGCAGACTGCAGACAGCACAGACCATGAGGAGCCCACGTGGACGAGGTCCTGGCCAGAGCCGGAATCTTCCAGGGAGTCGAACCCTCCGCAGTATCCGCACTCATCAAGCAACTCCAGCCGGTGGAGTTCCCGCGCGGCCACACGATCTTCCACGAGGGTGAGCCGGGCGACCGGCTCTACATCATCGGCTCGGGCAAGATCAAGATCGGACGGCGCTCCCCGGACGGGCGTGAGAATCTGCTGACGATCATGGGCCCGTCCGACATGTTCGGCGAGCTCTCCATCTTCGACCCCGGGCCGCGCACATCCAGCGCCATCACGGTCACCGAGGTCAAGGCGGTCTCGATGGACCGGGAGGCGCTGAAGGACTGGATCTCCCAGCGCCCGGAGATCGCCGAGCAGTTGCTGCGCGTCCTGGCCCGCCGTCTGCGCCGCACCAACAACTCGCTGGCGGACCTCATCTTCACCGACGTGCCCGGCCGCGTCGCCAAGGCGCTGCTGCAGTTGGCGCAGCGCTTCGGCACCCAGGAGGCCGGTGCCTTGCGGGTCACGCACGATCTGACCCAGGAGGAGATCGCGCAGCTGGTGGGCGCCTCCCGCGAGACGGTCAACAAGGCTCTCGCCGATTTCGCGCACCGCGGCTGGCTGCGGCTGGAGGGCAAGAGCGTGCTCATCATCGATTCCGAGC
>CAYVJJ010000378.1:0-2981 GCA_964451655.1 uncultured Mycobacteriaceae bacterium
GCCTTGACGAACACCGGGAACCGCATGCGGCCCGACTCTGCCGCCAGGGCCTCCAGGTCGGTCGACGGATCGGTGGATTCGAGGACCGGAAGCCCCGCGTCGCGGGCGGCCGCGATCGCGCGGGCTTTGTTGCCGGCCAACTGCAGCGTCGACGCGTCGGGCCCGATGAACACGATCCCCGCGTCCTCGCAGGCCCGGGCCAGCGCGGGGTTCTCCGACAGGAAGCCGTAACCCGGGTAGACGGCGTCCGCGCCGCACTCGCGCGCCACCCGCAGGATCTCGTCCACGTCCAGGTAGGCGCGCACCGGATGGCCTTGAGCGCCGATCTGGTACGCCTCATCGGCCTTGGTGCGGTGCAGCGAGTTGCGGTCCTCGTACGGGTACACCGCCACGGTGTTCAACCCGATCTCGTACGCGGCGCGGAACGCGCGGATCGCGATCTCACCACGATTGGCCACCAGCACCTTGGAGATCATGGTGGACAACCTACCTTCCGCCGCCGTGTGCGATGCCCTCACGCACGGTAGAGGAACTCGGCGCCGCCGGTGCCCTCGAACGCCGCGACCATCTCCGCCAGGCCGGGATGCTGCGACAGGTCCGGGTCGCGCGCCACCGCCGCCTCGGCGAACTCGCGCGCCTCGACCAGCACCGCCTCGTCGTCGAGCAGGGACAGCAGGCGCAGCCCGCTGGTGCGGCCGGACTGCGCGGTGCCCACCACATCGCCCTCGTGCCGCAGCTGCAGGTCCAGCCGCGCCAGCTCGAAACCGTCGGTGGTGGCCGCGACCGCCGCCAGACGCTCCCCCGACGGCGCGTCCGCAGGGCGACCGCTCACGAGCACGCACAGCCCCGCCCACTGTCCGCGGCCCACCCTGCCGCGCAGCTGGTGGAGCTGGCTGACGCCGAACCGCTCCGCGTCGAGGATCACCATCATGGTGGCGTTGGGCACGTCGACCCCCACCTCGATCACCGTCGTGCTCACCAGCACATCGATGCCGCCCTGCGCGAATTCCGCCATCACGGCGTCCTTCTCCGCCGCCGGCATCCGCCCGTGCAGCAGGCCCACGCGCACCCCGGAGAACACCCCCTGCGAGAGCCGGTCGTACACGTCCACGGCCGCATTCGCCTCCGGGGCGGAGGCCGCCGTGCCGCCGCCCGCCTGCGCATCGCCGTACGGTGGGCCGCCCTCGTCGTCCGCGCCTCCCGTGCGGGCCCCGCCGGCCTGCGACTGCCCGGCGGGCGGCTCGGACCCGGCGTCCCCGATGCGCGCGCACACCACGTAGGCCTGGCGCCCGTCCGCCACTTCCTCGAGGATCCTCTCCCACGCCCGCACCACCCACCTGGGGCGGTCCGGCATCGAGACCACGGACGTGCGGATGGGTGATCGCCCGTGCGGCAGTTCTCGCAGGGTCGAGGTGTCCAGGTCCCCGAATTGCGTCAGCGCGATGGTGCGCGGGATCGGTGTGGCCGTCATGACCAGCAGGTGCGGAGTGACCCCCTCGCGCGCTTTGCCCCGGAGCCTGTCCCGCTGGTGGACACCGAAGCGGTGCTGTTCGTCCACCACCACCAGCCCGAGGTCGAAGAACGTCACCGTGTCCTGGAGGATCGCGTGGGTCCCGACGACGATGCCGGCCTCGCCCGTCGTGATGTCCAGCAGCGCCCGGCGACGCTCGGCCGTCGACATCGACCCCGTGAGCAGCGTGACACGCGTGCCCCGCTCCGCCCCGCCGAGCTCGCCCGCATGCGCCAGCGGCCCGAGCATCCCGCGGATCGACCGCGCATGCTGGACCGCGAGCACCTCGGTGGGCGCCAGCATCGCGCACTGCCGTCCCGCATCCACCGCCCGGAGCATCGCCAGCAGCGCGACGACCGTCTTGCCGGAGCCCACCTCCCCCTGAAGGAGCCGGCGCATCGGGGCCGGACCGCGCAGGTCGTGCAGGATCTCGTCCAACACGGTCCGCTGCCCTCCGGTGAGTTCGAACGGGAGTCGGCCGGAGAAGGCCGCCCCCATTCCGTCGGCCGTGGGTGCGCATTCGGGGGCGGCGCCCACGGCCTCGGCCGCGCGGCCGCGGGCCAGCAGCAGCTGCATCCCCGCCGCCTCGTCGAATCGGAGCCGGGCCCGGGCGGCAGCGGCGGCCTCGTCCGACTCGGGCAGATGGATGCCCCGCAATGCCTCGTCCAGTGACAGGTGGCCGTGACGTGCGACGATCTCCGGCGGCAGAGGATCCGCGACAGGCTCGAGCTGGTCGAGCACCTGACGGACGCACCGCATGATCGTCCACGTCTGCGCCCGCGCGGAGGCCGGGTAGACGGGCAGCAGCGCGCGACCGAGGTCGTCGGCACGCAATCCGTCCCCCGACTCCTGAAGTGCGCGCGCGACCTTCGCGAGCCTGCCGCCGCCCTGCACCGGTTGCCCCGCTGCCAACAGCGTCCCGTCCTCCTGCGCGCCGCCGGATTCGGGCAGGATCAGGTAATCGGGGTGCGTGAGCGAAAGCATGCCCTTGAAGGTGCCCAGCTGCCCGGAGAACAGGCCGCGCCGCCCCTCCACGATGTGATGGCGCACCTTGTGCGGGCTGAAGAACGTGACGGACAGGCGGTGGCGGCCGTCATCGAGCACGACCCTGAGCAGCTTCCTGCGCGGGTCGCGGCGCATGGGGACGATCCTTGCCTGCGCCACGCGCGCGGCGATGGTGACATGGGTACCCGTGACGATCTCGTCCGGCGCCATCAAGGCACCCGGACGCAGATAGGTGCGCGGATAGTGCCGCAGCAGGTCTCCCACCGTGCGCAGGTGGAACGCGTCGTCAAGAGCCTCCGCCGTCGCGTCGCCCAACAACAGGTCCAGCCTGTCGGTCAGCGTCGCCACCGCCGTCACGCCCCTTCCACTGCCATGCGCGGCCCACTTCGACCGGCCCGCACGAAACTACCGGCTCCCCGCTCGACCGGCCCCCGTTCGACCGCCGCTTCCGAGATCCCCGGTCCCC
>CAYVJJ010000379.1:0-2974 GCA_964451655.1 uncultured Mycobacteriaceae bacterium
CTCGGTGCACCAGAGCTTGGCCATCGAGGCGTCGACCGCGGTGAGCTCCTCCGCGTTGAGCGAGAGCACCGCCTGGTCGACGTAGTGCTGCGCCACCTCGACCTCGGTGGCGATCTCGGCGAGCGCGTGGCGGGTGGTCGGCAGCGAACCCACCGAGTTGCCGAACACCTTGCGCTCCCGCACGTACTCCGTCGTCCAGCCGAAAGCGGCCGAGGCCGCCGCGACACCGGCGACGGCGATCGAGAGGCGCTCCTGGGGCAGGTTCTGCATGAGGTAGGCGAAGCCCTTGCCCTCGTCGCCCAGGAGGTTGGCCGCGGGCACCCGCACGTCGTCGAAGAAGAGTTCCGCGGTGTCCTGCGAGTGCAGGCCGAGCTTGGCGAGGTTCCGCCCGCGCTCGAATCCCTTCATACCGCGCTCGACGACGATCAGGCTCAGGCCCTTGTGCTTCTGCGACGGGTCGGTCTTGGCGGCGACGATGACGAGATCGGCGTTGATGCCGTTGGTGATGAAGGTCTTGGAGCCGTTGAGGATGTACTCGTCGCCGTCACGTATCGCGGTGGTGGCGATGTTGGCGAGGTCCGACCCCACGCCGGGTTCGGTCATGGCGATCGCGGAGATGAGCTCACCCGAGGCGAATCCGGGAAGCCAGCGCTGCTTCTGCTCGTCGGTGCACAACGAAAGCAGGTACGGCAGGCAGATGTCGTTGTGCAGGGTCAGCCCGAGCCCGGCGCCGCCCGCGCCCGCGCAGGCGAACTCCTCGCCCAGGATCATGTTGAACCGGAAATCGGGTACTCCCCCGCCCCCGTACTCCTCCGGGATGGCCATGCCCAAGAAGCCGGCGGCCCCCGCCTGCGCGAAGAGCTCGCGGGGCACGATCCCATCCTCTTCCCACTGCTCGACATGGCCGTCGACAGTGCGGGAGATGAACGTCCGCACGCTCTCGCGGAACGCGTCGTGATCGGTGTCGAAGATTGTCCGCCGCATAGGACGTGAGGTTAGTCGCTCAGTGTGAGCCGGTGCACCGCAGGTTGCCCGCGGCGATCGGCACACCCGGAGATCACATCGAAAATTCATTCGGTAGACGGACAGTGGACGAACAGATGTTCCCGTATTCTGGAGGAGAAGCCGAAGGGGGGCGGTATGGACATGGGGGACGACGGAGCCGGGCACGAGGGCGCTGCCGGGCACAAGGGCGCTGCCGGTGGTGACGGTGCTGCCGGTACTGCAAATACTGACGACGGCGTGATGACGGCCGGCATGTGGCAGTACTCGGATTCGGAGTTGATGGCCGCCATCGCCGATGATGCACAGGCCATGTTCCACGCGGAGATCTCCTCGCTGCGCAAGATCGCCGAGCTCGTCTCCCGCGATTCCGGGTTGGGCAACGTCACCATCCTCGCCGATCACCTGTCCGCCATCAGCACCCTCACCCTCCCGAAGGCCCGCGCCGTCGTGACCTTCGCAGTGCGGATGCAGGAGCACCCGCGGGTCTTCGCGGCCGTCCGGGACGGCGACATCACCAAGGCCGCGGCCACGATGATCGTGAAGTTCATCGACGATCCCCCGTCGGCCATGCCCGAGGAGGCCGTCGATCGGGCCGAGGAGGTGCTGGTCGACTATGCGCGGACCAACGGGCGCGCCAAGCTCACCGCGATGATCGACGGGATCCGCGACCACTACATAGAGCCGCCCGGCGGTTCCCCCTCCGGGGATCGACGCGCGCAGACCGGCCAGGGCGACGATCCGGCCGGCGCCGACGACGGAGCCGGTGCCGGTGCCGGTGCCGGTGCCGGTGCAGGAAACGCCGGTGACGGCACCTCCGGGGAGGAACCGTCGGCCGCCCGCGAGCGTCGCGCCGGGGCGCGCGGCTACGGACGGTGCCGCCCGGAGAGCCGCGGGTCGGACGACACCGAGCGCAACACGTTGTTCGTCTCACGCACGCTCGGCGGCCGGTACGCGCTGCGCGGAGACCTCGATTCCGAGACGGGTGAGCGGCTGGTCGTCGCACTGTCGCCGCTGTCCGCTCCTCGGGCGGAGCACGACGGCACCCGGGATCGGCGATCCGCTGCCCGACGGCGCGCCGACGGCCTCGCCGAGTTCCTGCGGCGCCACGCCCAGTGCAGCGGGGCACTCGGTAGCGAACACGACGACGGGCGCGCCTCCGGGCATGCAGCGCCGACCGCGGCCGGCGCCGAGCGCGCAGCAGTCCTGAAGGCCCCGCGGCACCGCGGCACGCGGCCGGCCGACCCTGCCATCGGCACCGGAGGGTGCGGGCAACCACCACCCGGCATCCACGACCTCGGCGGCGGGATCGGCACCGGCACCACGCTCAACCTGCATGTCCGTCTGCGCGATCTCGCCGACACCGACGACGACGTCGCCGCACGGGCCGAGCTCATCGCGGACGGCCGCTTCGAGGAGGTGTTCGACAACCTGCCGCACGGGATGACCGACTGGTTCTCCTCCGTGTCGGTGGGTGCCGCCCGCAGACTCGCCTGCGATGCCGCAGTCACACCCGTCGGAGTCGACTCACACGGTGTGCCGCTCAATCTGGGACGCAGCCGCCGGCTGGCCAGCCGGTCGCAGCGACGTGCCCTCGCCGCGCGCGATCACGGATGTGCGTTCCCGCGGTGCGACAGACCGCCCGCCTGGTGCATAGCGCACCACGTGTGGCACTGGGTCGACGGCGGCCCGACCGATCTGGACAACCTCGTCAGCCTCTGCGGCGAACACCACCGTGCGGTCCACCATCATGGCTGGACGGTCGCGTTCGACGCCGCAGCACGATTGCCGCGGTTCCTGCCGCCGGCACGGCATCGGATGTCGCACCAGTGGCTCGATTCCGACGGCCTCCCCGCAGAACCGCCGAGTCGGTCGGACGCAGAGCCGCAGCGAAAGCGATCCGCGACGGTGCCGTGACCGGCCGGCGAAACGGAGCGGCAGGACCGGGCAGGCCGACAGGACCGGCAGTCCG
>CAYVJJ010000380.1:0-2973 GCA_964451655.1 uncultured Mycobacteriaceae bacterium
AGCGCTACATCCTCGCGCCCAAGGGCATCGGCCAGGGCGACGTGGTGGAGGCCGGGCCGAACGCCGACATCAAGACCGGCAACAACCTGCCGCTGCGGAACATCCCCGCGGGCACCGTGGTGCACGCGGTGGAGCTGCGCCCGGGCGGCGGCGCCAAGATGGCACGCTCGGCCGGCGCCAGCATCCAGCTGCTGGGCAAGGAGGGCAAGTACGCCAGCCTGCGCATGCCCTCGGGCGAGATCCGCCGCGTCGACGTGCGCTGCCGCGCGACCGTCGGCGAGGTCGGCAACTCGGAGCAGTCCAACATCAACTGGGGCAAGGCCGGCCGCATGCGCTGGAAGGGCAAGCGCCCGTCCGTGCGCGGCGTCGTGATGAACCCCGTGGACCACCCGCACGGCGGCGGCGAGGGCAAGACCTCGGGCGGCCGGCACCCGGTGAGCCCGTGGGGTCAGCTCGAGGGCCGCACGCGCCGTCCGAACAAGTCCAGCGACGCGATGATCGTCCGCCGTCGCCGCACCGGCAAGAACAAGCGCTAGGAGGGAGTGAAGGATGCCACGCAGCCTCAAGAAGGGCCCGTTCGTCGACGACCACCTCCTGGCGAAGGTGGACGCGCAGAACGAGAAGGGGACCAAGCAGGTCATCAAGACCTGGTCCCGCCGCTCGACCATTCTGCCCGACTTCATCGGCCACACGTTCGCCGTCCATGACGGACGCAAGCACGTGCCGGTGTTCGTCTCGGAGAACATGGTCGGCCACAAGCTCGGCGAGTTCGCGCCGACCAGGACGTTCAAGGGCCACATCAAGGACGACCGGAAGAGCAAGCGTCGATGAGCACTCAGTCAGATACACAGACCGTCGCGCAGACGGCCACAGCCACCGCGCGCTTCGTCCGCGTGACGCCCATGAAGGCGCGCCGGGTCGTGGACCTGATCCGCGGGCGCAGCGTCCAGGACGCGCTCGACCTGCTGCGGTTCGCGCCGCAGTCGGCGAGCGAGCCGGTCGCCAAGGTCGTGGCGAGTGCCGCGGCCAATGCGGAGAACAACCTCGACCTCGATCCGCGCACGCTCGTCGTGTCCGCGGCGTACGTGAACGAGGGGCCCACGTTCAAGCGGTACCAGCCGCGCGCGCAGGGCCGGGCGTTCCGCATCCGCAAGCGCACCAGCCACATCACCATCGAGGTCCAGTCGGTGCCCGGCCAGGGCAGCGGCCGCGGCCGTCGGAAGGGAGCTCAGTAGTGGGCCAGAAGATCAACCCGCACGGGTTCCGACTGGGAATCACCACCGACTGGAAGTCGCGGTGGTACGCGGACAAGCAGTACGCGGACTACGTCAAGGAGGACGTGGCCATCCGTCGGTCGCTGTCGACCGGGATGGAGCGCGCCGGCATCTCGAAGGTGGAGATCGAGCGCACCCGGGACCGCGTACGCGTCGATATCCACACTGCGCGGCCGGGCATCGTGATCGGCCGCCGGGGCTCGGAGGCCGACCGCATCCGCGGCAAGCTGGAGAAGCTGACCGCCAAGCAGGTGCAGCTGAACATCCTCGAGGTCAAGAACCCCGAGGCCGACGCGCAGCTCGTCGCGCAGGGCGTGGCCGAGCAGCTGTCCAACCGCGTGGCGTTCCGCCGGGCCATGCGCAAGGCCATCCAGTCGGCCATGCGCCAGCCGCAGGTCAAGGGCATCCGTGTCCAGTGCTCCGGGCGCCTCGGCGGCGCCGAGATGTCGCGCTCGGAGTTCTACCGTGAAGGCCGCGTGCCGCTGCACACGCTCCGTGCCGACATCGACTACGGGTTCTTCGAGGCGAAGACGACCTTCGGTCGTATCGGCGTGAAGGTGTGGATCTACAAGGGCGACGTCGTCGGCGGGCGCCGTGAGGTCGCGGCCAACGCCGCCGCCGAGCGCGACCGCCCGCGCCGCGAGCGCCCGTCGCGTTCGCGCCGTCCGTCCACGGCCGGCCAGGCCGGCGGACGCGCGGCGACCGCCACCGCGCAGGCCGAGGCGCCCGCTGCAGAGAATCAGGAGGGCTGACGATGTTGATGCCGAAACGCGTCAAGCACCGTAAACAGCATCACCCCAAGCGCAAGGGCATGGCCAAGGGCGGCACGCAGGTGACGTTCGGCGACTACGGCCTGCAGGCCCTGGAGCCGGCGTACATCACGAACCGCCAGATCGAGGCGGCGCGTATCGCGATGACCCGCCACATCAAGCGCGGCGGCAAGATCTGGATCAACATCTTCCCGGATCGTCCGCTGACCAAGAAGCCCGCCGAGACCCGCATGGGCTCCGGCAAGGGCTCGCCGGAGTGGTGGATCGCGAACGTCAAGCCGGGCCGCGTGATGTTCGAGATGAGTTACCCCAATGAGGAGATCGCCCGCGAAGCCCTGCTGCGCGCGGCGCACAAGCTCCCCTGCAAGTGCCGGATCGTGACAAGGGAGGGGAGCTTCTGATGGCGACAACCCAGGCATCCGAGCTCCGGGAGCTCGGCGAGGAGGAGCTGACCACCGAGCTCCGCGAGGCCAAGGAGGAGCTGTTCAACCTCCGCTTCCAGATGGCGACCGGCCAGCTCGACAACAACCGTCGCCTCCGGACCGTCCGGCGCAACATCGCCCGGATCTACACCGTCCTGCGCGAGCGTGAGCTCGGGTTGGCGGTCGGACCCGACGAGGACGGCGCCGCATGAGTGAGGACAACGCAGTGAGCACCACCGAGAACACCGAAGACGACCGCGGGCGCCGCAAGGTCCGTATCGGCTACGTCGTCTCCGACAAAATGCAGAAGACGATCGTCGTCGAGCTCGAAGACCGCGTCAAGCACCCGCTGTACGGCAAGATCATCCGTCGTACCAGCAAGGTCAAGGCGCACGACGAGGACAGCGTGGCCGGCGTGGGCGACCGCGTCCAGCTGATGGAGACCCGTCCGCTGTCCGCCACCAAGCGCTGGCGGCTGGTCGAGGTCCTCGAGAAGGCCAAGTAGCA
>CAYVJJ010000381.1:0-2971 GCA_964451655.1 uncultured Mycobacteriaceae bacterium
GCGCCCCGTCAGCGGTCGATGGCCCGGATCCTGCGGGCCGGCACTCCGCCGACGACGGTCCGTGGTGCAACGTCTGTGGTGACGACAGCTCCGGCGGCGACGACGGCGCCCTCGCCGATGGTGACGCCGGGCAGCACCGTCGCGTTCGCGCCGATCCATACGCGGCTGCCGATGATCACCGGCTTCGGCAGGGTCGTGGCGCGCAGGTCGGGGTCGAGGTCATGGTTGAGGGTCGCGACCACGACATTGTGGCCGATGAGGGCGTCGTCGCCGATGGTGATACCGCCCTGGTCCTGGAATCGGCACCCGGAGTTGATGAAGACCCGTTCGCCGAGTCGGATGTTCTTCCCGCAGTCGGTCGTGAAGGGAGGGAAGACGCGGAAGGACGGCGGCACCTCGCGTCCGGTGATCCGTGACATGATCTCGACGCGCTCCTCGGGCGTGCTGCGCCGGGTGTTCAGTTCCATGCACAGCCGGATCGCCTCGTCGGCGAGATCGTCCATCGTCCGCGCCAGCTCGCTGCCCGGCAGTGCTGCGTCCCCGGCGTTCATCCGCGCGAGGAATTCCTCGACGTTCATGTCGTCTCCCATCCGTTTCGGGGTCCCGGCGTACTGCCGATGTGTGCCGAGGCGTCCACCTGACTGGTCAGCCCCGGTTGTTCTCTGTGGCCGTGGCCCATCTCCTCACTTTCCGGCAGCGCATGCATCCTCCACCGCACGCCAGACCTGCCGGTTGCCTTCCGAGTAGTCGCCCGCGTCGTCAGTCATGTTCCCGCTTTCTGACCATGTGCCTCTGCGTTCGTCGTCATGGCTCTACGACACCACGGTTCCCGTGCTCGAGGGAGGCTCGTTCGAGAGGGGTACTGCGAGAGCCTCCCTCGCGCTCAGTCCCTCGCTTACCGTCGACCTATGGACAACAGAGTCGAGGTGCGCGAGTTCCTCACCTCGCGCCGCGCGCACGTGACCCCGGAGCAGGTGGGGCTTCCCACGGGCACGAACCGCCGGGTGGCGGGTCTTCGGCGCAGTGAGGTAGCCGCGCTGGCCGGCGTGAGCATCGAGTACTACACGAAGCTCGAGCGCGGCGCGATCAGCGGCGCGTCCCCGGAGGTTCTCGATGCAATCGCGAAGGCCCTGCTGCTGGACGACGCAGAGCGCGCGCACCTGTTCAACCTCGCTCATGCCGCCAGCCCCGTGGCTCGTCCGCCGCGGCGTCGCAACCCGAAGCACTGGACGCCGCACGCGAGCCTGCAGTGGATCCTTGACGCGGTGACCTCGGGACCGGCGTTCGTGCGCAACGGTCGCCTTGACATCGTGGCGACCAACATCCTCGGCCGTGCTTTCTATCGCGACGTCTACGACATGCCGGGCCAACCGCCGAACATCGCGCGGTTCACATTCCTCGATCAGCGCGCGCACGAGTTCTATCCCGACTGGGACTTCTTCGCAGGTGTCACGGTGGCCATCCTGCGCACCGAGGCCGGCCGCGATCCGCACAACAAGGAGCTGCACGACCTGATCGGCGAGTTGTCCACGCGCAGCGACGAGTTCCGCCGGCTCTGGGGCTCGCACGATGTCCGGCATCACGGCACCGGAACCAAGACCTTCCGCCATCCCGTCGTCGGTGAGCTCACGGTCGCGTACGAAGGCATGGGGATGGAGTCCGAGCCCGGGCTCACTCTGACCGTCTACGCGGCCGAGCCCGGATCGGCGTCCGCGGAGAGACTGCAGCTGCTGGCGTCCTGGGCGGCGAGCGAGTACGGGCAAGGAGGCTCCCGCATCCCGGACAACGAGAAGTCCGAGCGCTGAGGGGAACGCCGGCGGCGGCATGGCCGGGTTCCCCTTCAGTATCCGACCCGCTCCGGCGAGCCGCATGCGGTGCGACATCCGGTGAGCGGCGCCTGTCGGACTCGCCTGCCCCCGTTCGTATTTCCGCGCACCACCCCTTGATTCCCCACGATCATCGCCACCCGCGGGCCCGGATTGTGCTGGACTGGTTGATTCGGAGGCAGGTATCCTGAGTGCGGTGGTACGCCACCGACTGCGCTTCCACGTGACGGCACGTGAATCATCGCGGAGAGGCCTGATTTGCTCAGGACATGTCCGGATGGGGTGCGGCGCACTGTGCGCCAACTTCATTCCCGCCGATACGGCATCGGCTGACGAAAGGACATGGCATGTCGTCGAAGGACGAGAAGAACCTGGCCCGGGTCATCGACAAGATCTCGAGCATGGAGGAGCCACGGCGGACGGTCGTGCGGCGTGTGCACGAGGTCATCGTTGCCGCCGCCCCCGCTCTCAAGCCCCGGATCTGGTACGGGATGCCCGCCTACGCGATGTCGGCGAGCACGCCCGCACTCGTGACGTTGCGCAACGACGAGCGATTGAACCTCGCGCTCACCGAGAAGGCCGACTTCCGGCCTGCGGGGGGCGTCGACGGGGCGCTGATGCCCGCTGCCTGGTACTTCGAGACGCTGGACGAGCACACGGAGCGGCGCATTGCGGAGATCGTCCGCTCGGTGCTCGGCTGACCGCGGGACGCCCCTCCTCGGTCGCTTCCGAAGAGGGGCGTTTCCCCGTGGCACGACCGCACGGGGCGGAGGACCCATGGGGACCCTGAGCTACACCGCGACCGTGCCGCTCGACGGGTACGTCGCAGACGCGGACGGCGGCTTCCAGCGGACCGCGCCCGATGACGAGGTGTCCGGTGCCCACGTCGAGCGCATGGCGTCGGTGGCTGTCGAGTGGAGTTCTTCGGTCCGACAACGGCGGCGCCGGCCATCCGCGCGGGCATGGTGCAGGAGTTCCGGTTCTTCGTGGTGCCCAAGATCGTGGGCGGAGAGCTCCGCGCGTTACCGGACGGCGCGGTCCTCGACGTGGATCTCCTTGCGCACAGGATCTTCCCGGACGGCACTGCCCGCCTCCACTACGCGCCCGCGTGAGGGGACGGGTATTCCGTGCATCCCCATGTTCAG
>CAYVJJ010000382.1:0-2966 GCA_964451655.1 uncultured Mycobacteriaceae bacterium
AGCGGGGACGGTGCCGACCAACGTCGCCCGCATCTGCACCCTGACCTGGATGTGCGCGATGCAGGACATCCACGCGAACGAGGAGGGGCACAAGGTGATCGCCCAGGCCTTCCTGCCGTTGCTCACCGGGGAGTCCGGTGGGGGCTCGCTCGGCTCCGCGGGTTCCCTCGGCTCGGCGGGGTCGGTCGTCGCCGGTCCCAGCGGATCCCTGGGCTCGCTCGGCTCCATGCGCGGCCTGGCCGGCGCCGGAGGCTCGTAGCGCGCGTGCTGCGGCGTCCGGGAGCGGAAGCGTGGCCCGCCCTTGACCCTCACACCGTGTCAGGGCCTTCGATCAGTGGGGAAGGAGGTCCGCACGATGACACAGGACAGGACGGCAGGGCACGGGAATCAGGGGCACGGGCGTGCGCACGGCGCCGGGGCCGGTGCGGGGGCGGGCGGCGTGGTGGCGGCGCTGGAGCACGGCGACCCGTCGACGCGGCTGCGTGCGGCGCTGGCGGCCGGGTCCCGCCCCGGCACGGCTCCGGCCCGGGTGCTGGTGCTCCGCGCCGGGGTCGAACCGGACTTCTTCGTGCGCGACATGCTCACCTGGGCGATCACACGGGTCCCCGCGGCGGAGACCGTCCCGCTGCTGCTCGACGCGGTGCGCGAGGGCGATGCACGGGCGCGCAGCCAGGCGCTGCACACGCTCTCCAAGATCGGCGACGGCGCCGCCTACCCGGAGGTGTCGCGCCATCTCCACGACGCCGACGAGGATGTGGCCCGGTCGGCGTGGCGCGCAGCGGTGCTACTCGTTCCGGATCAGGAGGCTGCGGTGTTGGCGCGCCTGCTGGCCCGTGGGCTCGGGCGGGGCGGGCGCGAACGGCGCCGCTCCCTGAGCCGTGCGCTCGCGGCCCTCGGCGACGCCGGCGCGGACGCCGCCACCGGTGCGGCCGGGTCCGGTGACGCGGCGGTGCGGGGGCATGCGCGCGAGACTCTGGAGTTGATCGACGACCCCGACGGGGACGCCGACGGCTCGGTGCACGATGCGCGGCGGGCGCGTGCGCTCGGGCCCGGCAGGATGTGAACCGCACGGACCGCCGCCGCGGCGGCGGGGAAGGAGGGGCCGGTGCTCATCGGCGAGGTGGCGCGGCGTTCGGGCGTCAGCGTCCGCATGCTGCGCCACTACGACGAACTCGGCATCGCCCGCCCCACCGGGCGGACCGCCGGCGGGTACCGCGACTACGCCGAGGCGGATCTGCGGCGGCTCGTCCACGTCGAAAGCCTGCGCTCGCTGGGGCTGCCGCTCGCGGAGGTCGCACGCGCGCTGGACGATCCGGACTTCTCTCCCGGCCGGTTGATGGACGGGCTGCGCGAGTCGGTACGCCGCCGGATCGCGGCCGACACCGAGCTGCTCCGGCGGCTCGACGATGTGCGCGAGGCCGGGCCGCAGGACTGGGACGATGCGCTGCGCGTGGTCGCGCTGCTCCGTGCCGTGCAGACCGGTTCCGGCGCGGACCGGCAGCAGGCGGTGCTGCGGCACGGCGGCGCGGCGGGAGTGCCGGAGGCCGCGCTGGCGCAGGCGCTCCTGAGGGAACCGGACCCCAACGTGGCGGGTGCCCTGCGATGGGTGCTCACGAAGGGCTCCGGGGCGGGGATCGCGGTGCTCGCGCGGGGGCTGGAATCGGAGGACGCGGACGTGCGCCGCCGGGCGGCGGCCGGTCTCGCGGAGATCGGCGGGCCGGAGGCCGCCGCCGTGCTGCGCGGCGCACTCGATCACGGCGACGACGAGGTGCGCCGGCAGGCGGCCATTGCGGTGGCCGGAGCCGGAGATGGGCGTGCAGTCCCGAACCTGGTGCGGATGGTGCACGAGGGACGGCGCGACGTGGCCGCGGCGGAGGCGCTCGGCAGGCTCGTGGCGGCCGGGACGGCATCGGGCCATGCGGTGGTCGAGGCGCTTGTGCGGCCGGCCGGCCGCGTGGAGACGACGGCGGCAGGGCTGCGCGACCCGGACGGCGTCGCGCTGCGGGTGGTGCAGGCGCTTGCGGAGATCGACGGGGCACCCGCGCTCCGCGCGCTCGAGGATTACGCGCGCCACAGCGACCGCACAGTGGCGGCCACGGCGGAAGTGATCCTAAGGCGCTGCAGTTGACCTGCACTTATAGTGTGCCCCCGGCAGGATTCGAACCTGCGACACCCGCTTTAGGAGAGCGGTGCTCTATCCCCTGAGCTACGAGGGCGGACACTGGCGTCAGTGTCGGCGGCCACCGGACCTTGGCCGGCGATGCGGACCGCGCGGGGATCCGGGCGTGCGTCGGCAGGGTTCCTGTGAGCGGTGTTGATTGTGCCATGTTCCGGTGCACCGCCGTGCAGGGACTCCGTCGGCGTGCGCGGCCCGACGCTCCAGCGGCGGAGCGGGCGTCCACCTGTCAGGACGGTGGCAGGTGCCGTCCGGGAGACGGTGTCTGCGGGCCCGGCGACGTCGTCGATGAACGGGTGTGCGTGAACGGATCCGTCCGCCCGGGAATCCGGCGCGCAGCGCGCCGGATTCGCGATTGTGGTGGACACCACACCGGGGCGGTGAAAGACTCTTCGCGTGTCCGAGCGGAGGAGGGATCGCGTGCGAACGGGTGCGGTTGCGCGAGGCGGTGCGCTGCTGGGGGCGGCGGCCGCGGCCGGTGCCGTGCTGGCCGGCTGCTCCGATACGCCGCCGGAGCCCTCTGCGTCCGAGCTGAGCGCGATCACGCTGCCCACCAGTGAGCTGCCGCCGAACGTCCACAGCGATTCCGGTCCGTGCGCGCTGCTGACGGGCGCCGAGATCACCCAGGAGACGGGCGCGCAGGTGGACCGCACCAGCGAGGTCGCCGGCGGATGCGTCTGGCAGGGCGACGACGGCGGAACCCGCCCCATCGTGAATCTGCGGGTGCTCGACGATCTCGACGGCGACATCATGCGCGTCTACGGGGACACCAAGCGGGACGCGGCGGAGG